>NZ_JBEXXQ010000035.1:0-115611 GCF_040630525.1 Streptomyces sp. NPDC005799 | reverse complement strand
CGACGAAACGACAGGTCACCACTCCCGCGGAATCACCGACCCTATGCCCGACCAGCGAAATCGCCGTCCTCAAGACCGGAAAGACAACAGCCACTCACAGACTGACACGACAGCATGACCGGCGAACGAGAGCCCCGGGCCAACTCTGGTTCGGAGCTTCGGTCTGTCTCTCCGCAACGAACAGTGATGTTAGATAACCCCCATCCCGCGCTTGGCCAGGCGTTGAAATTCTCGCGTGTAAGTGTCGATGAGTTCCTTGGCGTCCTGATGCAGCTCGCGTATCGCCGCGTACACGTCGGGCAGAAGCAAGTCAGCGGCGCGGGACTGGTGGAGTCGTACCTCGTCGTCAACATAGTCAGCCTTGCGGCGTACGATCCCGGGCATCTCCCACAGCCGGAGCGGATCCGCAACCATGGATGTCCAGCGTGGCGCGCCCCGGGACATTTGGGGCGCCAAGTCGCGCCACGGCTCAACAGGCGTCCGGCCGGTGAGGGCCGGGAGTAGCTGGACTCTTGCCTCGACGAATGGAGCGCAGAACGTTGTCAGCTCGTCCTGAAAACCATCCACCTTGGCCATCAGCGCTGCTTGGACGCTGTGTCGCCCCGTGAGGCGGCCCACCGTGACCGTGGCCGCTGCTCCAGCAACTGCGCCGCCCAGACCGATCAACGCCACCGGTATCTCTGACTGAGCCACCCGCCCCCCTCTACGCGTGCTGCTGCAATCAACATGATTGTTGTAGTGGGATAGCTGTGTATAAACCCCTGTGCAGCAGTGGTGCGGGCCGTCATCGTCATGGGTGAGGCCTCACCCAGATCGGGGAGGTGTCAGCAGGTTCGCGGAACGGCTTCTGACCTGCGGCGAAGCTCTCAAGATCAACACGCTATTACGACGTGATCACTGGCAAATGGCTGCTTTCGGCGGCGCCCGCCTGCACATACGCGAAGACCCCGCACTCAGCGAACGCGCTGGTGGCGGGGTCTTTAGGCACTCCCTGCGAAGTGCCCCCGGCAGGATTCGAACCTGCGCACACGGCTCCGGAGGCCAGGGGAGGCCGTTGCGCTTTTGGGGCGCTGACCAGCGGGAGAGCTGTGGTCGCGGTCGCTGCTGACGAAGATCATTACGCCCCTATTACGTGGGCGGCCTGTCGGGCGGTCGGTGCGGCCCGTATGGTCGAAGCATGATCTCGGGCAGCAGCGAGGGACCGGACGGCGGCGCGGAGTTCACGGCGGAGGGCCTGGAGCCTGCTCTCCAGGAAGCATGCGCGACGGTCGGACTCGACTCCCGCGGCGCCGAGTTGCTGCGGCTCGGTTCGAACGCGGTCTACCGCCTGGCGTCCTTACCGGTCATCGTCCGCATCGCGCGTGATCGGGCCGTGCTCGCCGAGATGGAGCGGGCCGTGAGTGTGGCCCAGTGGCTTGAGACGCAGGACTTCCCGGCCATGCGCGTGCCGGCGTCGGTTGCCCAACCGCTCGTCGTCGGCGGCCTCGTGGTGACGTTCTGGGAGAGCGTCCAGGAGAACGAGGAGTACGGGACGGTCGGGGAGCTCGCGGATCTCCTCCGTCGCTTGCACTGGCTGGAAGAACCCGAGTCTCTGCACCTGCCGTACTACGACCCGCTGGCCAAGGTGGCGGCGTCCCTCGAAGGCTTGGACGGCATCTCTGCGGAGGACCGAACGTTCCTCGAGGAGCGAGCATCGAGCCTCGGCAAGGATTACGGCCGGCTGGACTTCGTCCTCCCCTTCGGCCTGATCCACGGCGACGCCAGCATCGGGAACATCCTCCGCCACCGGGACGGGCACGCAGTGCTCATCGACCTGGACGGCTTCGCCCTTGCACCGCGAGAGTGGGATCTGATCCAGACGGCGATGTTTTTCGACCGCTACCGCTGGCACACAAAGGCGGAGTATGCCGAGTTCGTGCACCGTTACGGCTTCGACCTGATGAACTGGCCGGGCTACGAGACGTTGGCGGATCTTCGTGAGCTGATGATGATCTCTTGGCTGGGCCACCAGGTCACCGCAAGCGAGCGGTCTGCTGAGGAGTTCGTCCGGCGTGTGCAGTCCATCCGGACGGGCGAGGGTCGAGACGAGTGGCGTCCCTTCTGAGAGCAGTGCGTATTTCACGGCGGAACCTCTTGTTTGAGGGAGATGTTGCATGTCTGATAGGGCGCCAAGACACCGCGTAGTGTGGACTGCGATTGGTGCGCTTGCAGCGGTCACTTCTGCTCTGGTCGCGTTATTGGCTTACGCCTGGCCGCGAAGCGGCGATACCGCCACGATCCAATCTGGCCAGCCGAATGTGAGTGGGCAGGCCTCGACTGCACAGAGTGCCACTACGTCGTCGGAGTCGCCTCCACGATCAGTAGCCAGCACACGCAGCTCAACGGGAATCGGTCAGAGCATACTTTGGCATGGCGAGATTGGACTCAATGCAAGTATCGCCCATCAGTCTTTTCTCTATTTGAACGTAACTCCACCGGTCCGTGATGAACTCCAAGATCCCACCGGCTCGATTGCTCTGATTGACATGAGCGACGGCCATGGAATGCAAATCAGCTCGTCCGACGGACAGGGTGATCTCGAAGAATGGACGGGGGCTAGTAGTCCCACTCTGACTGACTGTCTGGGTCTGTATAACCGTCATCCCGTGCAACAGGTATACGGTTTACATCGGAAACAGAAGATCTGCTACGTATCTCCCGACATTAACGCGTACGCACTCTTGAAGATCGAAAAGTGGGACGGCACCAACATGTTGCTGGACATCACCGAGTGGGCAAAATCCTGAGAATTCGTTACAGTGTGATATTTAGTTGGCTGCCACCCAGAGGCGACTTTCGGAAACTTGATCGTAGAAGTCGCGCGTGGCCATTGTGTCCCCCAGGTGAGCGAGACGCTTACGGAATTCAGCGAGATAGCTGACGCATCGGGCTGACTTGAGCTGCTCACCCAGGTCGAGCGCATCGAGTGCGACACGGCAGGCCTCTTCGACGTCTCCGGCGCGTAGGTGGGCGTCCGCCAACACCATGGTCGCGAAGAAGTCGCTCCGTACATGGCTGCCGCTCATGGCGTTCTCGGCGTGGGCGACGGCCTTTCGGGCGCTGTTGACATCGCGGAAGCAGTGGGCGGCCTCGGCAGCAAGTTCAGCCTCGTCGAAGTAGCTGATCCATTCGGGCTCGTCGTCGCTGTTCCGGCTCTCCAGCGCTTTCGTGGCTGCGGTGAGCGCGGCTTCGCAGGCCCGTACATCGCCGGTGCGGGCAAGCGCTCGGGCCTCCATAGCGTGGAACTGGGCGCGCAGTGTCGGCGTGGCCACGGGGGAGATGCCCATGAGCGCCGCGCGAGCGAGCGTCGCGGCCTGTGTGTAGCGCCCGAGGAACGTCGCTTGGTGGCTCATGGCGGACAGGATGCTTCCGGCGAGCCGACGGTCGTTGGCGTCCTGGGCCAACCGGAGGGCCTGGAGGAAGTACCGCTGTGCCAGGCCGTGTCGGCAGGCGTCGTACGACATCCATCCGGCCAGGAGAGTCGCCTCAGCCACGGTGGAGAACAGGGCTCGGCCGACCTGCTCGGTGTACTGCCCGCGTAGGAGCGGCGTCACTTCGGTGCTGAGGTACTGCACTGCTGCGTGCCGAGCGTGGTCGCCTCCGAACCGGTCGTCTAACTCGGCGAACATGTCCGCCGTGGTCTTGATGGCGGTGACGTCTCCGAAACCGACGCGCACTCCGTCTCGACGTTGCCGAGGAATGGCCGGCTCGGGTGCGACCAGCCAACGGAGCGAGGCTTCGCTCCACGCGGGCTCGGAGGGCTCGGCCTGCAGCAGGGGCTCATACCGGTTGAGATCAGCGCGCCACAGCTGACCGACGGTATCGATCGCGACTTCGGGGCTCGCCGGATAGCTGGCGTCCAAGAGCCCGGTGTCCCGCTCGCCCTCGTGGTTCAGCCCCAGCTCGGCGGCGCTGAGGCCGTACGCTTCGCACAGCAGCGGACCGTAGAAGTCGTCCGGCGCGCTGTGGCCGTTCTCCCAACTGGCGATACGACGCTTCACGCTGGCGTCTGACGGGAGTTGGTGGCCGCGGCGGAGCGCAACCTGACGTAGCTCGCGTACCAACCTCGGCTGACTCCAGCCCCGGCCCGTACGGGCTTGCCGTAAGCGAACGCTGATTGGCTCCAGCGAAGACGTGACCATTCCCTCCCTACCTGAGCACGGGTGCGACGTCTGGGACGCACGACTCTTTGGCTTCACGACCGAATGTACGCGCAGTTGTTTACCGCGCGCTGCAAGTAACCGTAGATCGAGGGTTGTTGATCGGTGACGGGGGATGACGCGTCCACGCCTGACCCGTCATCCCCCGTCACCTCTCGTCATCTGCCCTGGCCAGGGTGGTGCCCCCGAGCCTGGACACAGGGCGGCATTGCGGCCGCAACCCAGTCTCGACCGAGGTGAGATGGCGTGCAGAGGATGACCAGGAGCGGCATGGAATGGCTATCGGCGGCAGCAGACAACCCCGTCGAGTGCCGGCAGGTGTGGGCGGACGATCCCCGCATGCCGTGCCTGTTGCCGACCGGCCGCTACTTCGACGTGCTGAGCGTGGAACAGCGCCTCGGGATGGAGATGTTCGACCGCCTCTTGCGGAGTGCGATGCCGTTCGGACCAACAGTCATCGACCGCAAGGCACAGCGAGTCGGATTCTTCCTCTCCTCGCAGAGCCGCGAGACCTTCACGCACTACCTCGAACGTGAAACGTCCTCGCCACCGCCGTACAGGTACTTGAGCAGGGACTGTGCCGTCGTCGTGCCGGGCCCCATCCCGCTGGCCGACGACCGCTATCAGTGGCTCCGCGCGCCTACGCGTCGACCGGAAGCCAATCCGCTGCGCCCCGTAGCCCTGGCCACCGCGCTGGTTGCTTCCGCGGAGCTCCTGGCCAGGATCGACCGCTTTGACGAGCAGTACCCGACGCCGTACGCGGCGGTCGCCGCGCTGCCCGAGGAGTCGAACACGGATGCCGAATGAGCCGACCGACGGGCGCGACGCTGCCGCGTGGTCGCCTCTCGACAGCGACGGCTGGTACGCGGCCAGAAACGCGACCACCGCACTGCGAGACGTCCTCGTTCGCGCCGGCCTGGAGCAGGACTTCCCCTACCTGCGCGCGGACCTGAACGCCTTCGGACACGGCCTTGTCGAGCTGGGCCGAGTGTCCCCCGCCACGGCCGAGCGCGTTGCAGAACTCCTGCGCCTGGCACTCGCGAGCGGCTTCGGCCGAGACGGTAACGACGACGGTGACGAACCGACCGTCGCCGAAGAACACCAGGGAAGGGCCTGACATCATGACCGACCGGCGCGGAGTAGTGGCCAAACGAGCGGAGAACCTGTCGCCGGGCGTCCCCTACGTGCGCGGCTGGAACCGCGCACGAGGAAGCGCAGGCGCTCTGGCTGATCAGCTTGTGCTGCTCGGGCTGGACTCGGACTTCCCCGGCTTGGTCGCCGACGTCAACGTTTTCGGTGACGGGTTGGTGCAACTCGGGACTGTGCGTCCTGAGGCGGCTGAGCTGCTGGCGAGGCTGATCACGGCCGGACTGGCCGCGGAATCGGCGGACACGACGACGAACGTGCCGCTGCTCGCTCCCCGGGAAGCGCCTGCGGCTTGACCCGCTCCTCGGCGGTCTGTTGCCCTGCCGCTCGGCCGGGACCGGCGCCCCAGCGCCGCAGCCCGGACGAACGGCAGGGCCATCAGCTTGGGAAGCTTGGGTCTCTTGGCGGCGGCTGCTGTGCTGACCTGCGGCGGAGTGGTGGTGAAGTCCTGGTCGCATCCGGGGCGAGTTACCGCTGTTCCCCCTGATTCCCCGCAGGATCTGGCACGCGAATGGCACGGTGCCCTTCGCCTCGAACGATCCTTGGCGGAACTGGGCCCCGGAGTGTCTGAGCCTCAGCCGACGACAGTCCGCCACGATGGCGGGTCGGCCGAACGCGCCGACGCGCGTGTGCCTCGCTATACCCCTACCGGCCTCAGCCACGCTGCCTTGTCGTCGACCAGACCTCGCCACGCCGGCGGAAGCGTGGTGGTGAGACGTTGGATGACGACCTCTTCGACCCGAAGCAACTTGGGTAGGCTGGTGACCTTGGGCCAGTGCGCATCTGACTTGCTGTCATGGTCCGTAGGAGTCCGCGTGTGTCCGCCGCTGTCCGTCGACTGTCACTGTCGGTCATCTCGAGTGGCCCCGGGGGCGCCGGACGGCCCAGGGACGGCCCAAGAGTCAGCCGCCTCACGTCCGCAGCGAGCAAGTGGCGAGGGCCAGCCGATCACTCCTGCGGCACGGGAGCGCCGGGAAGCTCTCCCAGATCAAGGTTTGCCGGAATGGTGATCACGAGGTGGGCGAAACCTCAAGGTCAGTCATGCGGCCACGGCTACGTCCCTTGGGCCCCACTCCCCATCTTGATCGACATGCATTCTCCGTGTGGTTAGCTAGAGTGGATATTGGTGGTCTTGAGGTATCCATCAGACGCGGTTCGTCACCGTTTCCTGGCGTTCTCGACGGCGCAGGAGAGAAGACATGAACACCACGGCTTCCGGGACGAGACAAGTCCAGCTCTCTATAGCCTTTGACCCCCGCCGCGATTGGCCCCTACTGGGTGCCGCCGCTAGCGCCATGCTGAGCTTTATCATGCTGTTCCCGCCTTGGCTATCAGGGGATAAGAGCGAGAGCGCAAACGCATTCAGCGCTGCACCGGGATACACCCTCAGCGGAACGATCGGCCCAGTATTCGTGATTCTCCTAGCTCTTGCAGTCGTAATCCTCACAGGGCTAGGGATGGCAACTGGATGACGTGGAGAAAGTCTGAGCCAACTGGGTTCGGCTACAGCCTGAACGACAGTTCCAATTCGTCGCCCGGTAGGTGGAACTCCTCCAGGCTCAAGGGCTTGTCCGCCTCCGCGAGCGTCATCCGGATGACGTGCAGGAGGGGTACTCCGTCCGCGAGTCGGAGGGCCTGGGCCTGGTCCGGTAGGGGCATGCGGGTGCGGACGTACTCGGTGAAGTGGAGTTCGTGGCCCAGTTCGGCGAGGGCGCTGTAGAGCTCCGGTGCTGGCGGCGGGGCCTCCTCCTCGTACTTGGTGTCGATCAGCACCGAGAACGGTACGTACGTCCGGTGGAGTTGGCGGAGGCGGCCGTGGTCTGCCGTCTGTAGGGCGTCGTACGTGAACATCGGCTCGCCCGGTGGGATACGGAGTAGGTCCGCCAGGGCCAATGGGGCGTCGGTGCGGGTGGCTACAGGCGGCTCTGCGTCGGTCCAGCGGATGCCGTCGGCCTCGATGTAGCGGCCGTCTGGGGCTCGGCGTACGCCGCGCGGGCGCGTGTGGCTGGGGCGACTGTGGGGTGAGCGGGCGAAGGTGCCGCGGCCCATGATGGCCTCGACGAGACCGGATGCCCGTAGCTCGGAGAGGCCCTGGCGGACTGTGGGACGCGTCACGCCGAACTGTTTGGCCAACGCCTCCTCCGACGGGAGCGGTTGGCCGGCCGGGAAGGTGCCATCCAGGATGCCATCGCGCAGGTAGTCGGCGATCTGCCGGTACTTCGGCTGCGTGTTCTTCGGCGGCATGCGGGCCCTCCGTGGCCGTGGCTTCTGCGGCTGTTCCTCGTCGTGGACGGCGTGCCCGCGATCGTGGACAGCTTCCCGTATCGCTGGGTCGGTTGACAACCCGTACTACGGGTTGCACTCTTGTCTGCGTCACCCGTACTACGGGTGGTATAGCAACCCGGAGGATCGGCCTTCGGGTGCCAGAGAAGAGGAGATCCAAGAAGTGGCAAGCCTTCCGATCGACACCGCGAAGTACACGGGGATCATCTGCGCCGTCCCCCCGGCCCCGCGGGTCGCCAACCGAGAGACCGGTCAGCTTCGCGTTGACCGCGAGACAGGCAAGACCATGTATCAGGTCGGGCTCTGCCTGATGGCCGGGGCGTCGGCCGACGTCGTGAACGTGAGCGTGGCTGGTGAACCGAGCGGCGTGCAGCTCGGTATGCCGGTGGCCGTGCGGGACCTGGTCGCCACGCCCTGGGAGAACGAGGGGCGGCACGGGATCGCGTTCCGCGCGGCGGAGATTCGGCCCCTGAACGCTCCCGCGCCGGCGGGTAAGGGGGCTGCACAGTGATGAACCTGGCCTCCTCCACCACTTCGGCCGGTTCGGCCGGGCCGAGTTGGGTTCTGGTGGTGGCCGCCGTGCTGGTGTCGGGCCTGCTTCTCGCGGGCCCGGCCCTGCGCCGCCGCTATCCCGTCGCCTGGTGGCTGTTACTCGGCTTCCCGGTCGCTGCCTTCCGGGTCATGCAGACCTGGCGGCCCCTGATGGCCGGATGCGGGCTCGCCGTGAGTCGGCGGCCGGCACTGACTGTCGTGTCCGGGCTCGTCGGCAACGGGGCGCCTCCGCCCCAGCCGCGGGTGCCGCGTCGCGGGCTCATACGCCCGACCTCCGGTGGGTTCGTGCTGCTGGTACGGCTGTTACCCGGCCAGGTGCCCGAGGACTTCGTCAAGGCTGCGCCTGCGATGGCGGAGGACTGGCAGGTTCACGCGGTACGGGTGACCTCCTGGAAGCCGGGGGTCGTACGGATTGTCGCTTCGGCGGCTGATCCGTTGGCCGCGCCTCGGATGCCGAAGCAGCGGGGCCCTGGCCATCTGCTCCGGGTGACCGTGGGTGCGCTGGAGACCGGGGCCGCGTGGGTGCTCGACCTGCGGCGCGTGCCGCACTGGCTGATCGTGGGTGCCACCCGGTCCGGTAAATCGACGCTGATCAACGCCCTCGTCGCGGGGCTGGCTCCGCAGCCTGTCGCCCTCGTCGGTATCGACTGCAAGGGCGGCATGGAACTGTCCCTCTACGAACCGCGGTT
Source organism: Streptomyces sp. NPDC005799 (assembly GCF_040630525.1). NCBI lineage: Bacteria > Bacillati > Actinomycetota > Actinomycetes > Kitasatosporales > Streptomycetaceae > Streptomyces > Streptomyces sp. NPDC005799. The sequence goes on along the minus strand of NZ_JBEXXQ010000035.1, from coordinate 106,742 downwards.
GTCCGCCCTCGCGACCAATCGTGTGCAGGCGGTCCGACTGCTGGCCGCGCTCGTAGACCTGACCCTCGACCGCATGACCGTCTGCCGGGCGGCTCGGGTCCGCAACATCTGGGGCCTGCCGGACAAGGAACGTCCCGTCCCAGTCGTCGTGATCGTCGATGAGCTGGCTGAACTGTTCCTCGTCGCGAGCCGGAACGAGAAGGACGAAGCTCAGGCGGCCGGTACGGCACTGATCCGACTGGCCCAACTCGGCGCTGCCCTTGGGGTGTTCCTCGTCGTCGCCGGCCAACGCGTCGGTTCCGACCTGGGGCCTGGCGTCACCGCACTACGGGCACAGCTCGGTGGCCGGGTCTGCCATCGCGTGGCGGACCCCGGTACGGCCGAAATGGCGCTCGGGGATCTGAATCCCGACGCCCTGAAGGCAGCGCAGGCCATCACCCCGGAGCAGGCCGGTACTGCCGTCCTTGCCTCCGGCGACGGCTGGGAGCGGGCCCGTTCGCGCCTGATCACGGAGACAGAGGCGGAAGCTGTCGCCGCCGAGTACGCGCACCTGACTCCCGTCCTGTCCGAACTGCACGTCGAAGCGCCGTGAAAGGGGCCTGCCGTGCTCGTGTCCATGTCCGCCGTTCTGCTGCTCGACCTGCTGATCTGGTTCCTTCTCCGCATCCGGTACCTGCGGTGGATCGACGCGCTGCTCTGCGCAGCCTTCGGCTTCCTGCTCTCCAAGACCGTGGCTGCGCCGTTCGCTCAGGCCTTCCTCGACGGCGTGAACGGCTTCCTCGGCCAACTCCGCTTCTGAAACGACCCGTTGACCCGAGAGGGGTTCATCCCGTGTCCGCATACGTCATCCGCTCCGGTGACCATGCCGCGTTCCTGGCCGGTCTGCGGGAGCTGATCGACTTCCTGACAGCCAACCCCGCGGTCGTCGTACCGCGCCATGCATCCGTCGTCCTGCTGGTCGACGCATCCGACTCCACCGGTCGGCGAGAGGGAGTGGCGTGCGTCGCCGCTCCGCTCGGCGTGCCGGCGGAGGACCTCGGCCAGGGCTACTTCAGCGCTCGCCGCGAGTTCGGACCGATCGCCTACGTCGTCGTTGCGATCCCGCCCGAGGAGCGGCAGTGATCGCCGGTACGAAGGGCTCCCGACGGGGCGCGAAGTCGCCAAACCCGACCCCGTCAGGAACCCACTCCATCCGCCACATGAGCAGTGAAAGGAGCACTCACACTTTGACCAGCGCGCATCATTCGCGCAAATCCCCGCTGCCCGACTGCGAACTCAGGCAGCGAGACTCGGAGGTCTCGACCTGCGCCGGACGGGAACAAGTCGTCCTCGTCGGGCTCGACGACACCGAGCAACGCCTGTGCCCCGCGCACGCGGCGGCACTCTGGCTCACGGATCCGACGTTCCGCTTCAGCGCCAAGACTCGGCCCGAGGGCATCTCGGCCGTGATGGCGCACGCGTTCGGCGGCGGGGGTGGTCGCCGATGACCATGACCCTCACGACCAACGCTGCTGCCCTGGTCGCCAGGGCAGCAGAGGCGGACTTCGCGGCCTGGAGGCGGAACATCGTCCGCCTCGGCGGCTGCACCAACCCGATTCACCTGGTCGGCGCGGCGACCGTCTACGACACGACCACGGGCGCGGCCCTGCTCTCGTACGGGTCGGACGTCTACGGCGGCCGCCTGCTCGTCGCATGCGGCAACCGGCGCGCGACGGTCTGCCCGGCCTGCTCGGCCCTGTACCGGGCGGACACGTACCAACTCGTCCGCGCCGGGCTTGTCGGCGGCAAGAACGTCACGGAGGCGGTGAGCGGCTACCCCCGCGTGTTCGTCACGCTCACCGCTCCTAGCTTCGGCCGGGTTCACACACGACGGGAACACGACGGGCGCGTACGGGCCTGTCGTCCCCGCCGGGCGGGGGAGTCGTGCCCCCACGGTCGGCCGATCGGATGCCCTGAGCGTCATTCGGTGGACGATCTACGTCTCGGCGAGCCGCTCTGTCCGCGCTGCTACGACTACGCGGGCGCGGTTCTCTGGCACGCGTTCGCCGGTCGGCTCTGGCATCGGTTCGGATTGGAGCTGCGGCGGGAGGTTGCACGGCGTGCCGGGCTGTCGCGGACGGAGTTCGGGGAGATCGCCCGACTCTCGTACGCCAAGGTCGCCGAGTACCAGCGGCGCGGCCTGGTCCACTTCCATGGCGTGATCCGCCTCGACGGACCGGACGGGCCCGACTCGGCTCCGCCGGGCTGGGCGACAGTGCCCCTGCTGATCGACGCTGTTCGGGAGGTGGCCGGTCGTGTGCGGCTGGCTGCTCCTGGAGCGGACGTCGTCGGACCGCGGGAGCTCCGCTTCGGTACACAGATCGACGTTCGGCCGGTCACCTCGTACAGGCGGGATGCGGGGGAGCGGCCTGCCTCCGCGGCGGCCGTTGCGGGCTACATCGCCAAGTACGCCACGAAGGGAGCCGAGACCGCCGGCGCGGTGGACGGTCGGATCTACCGCGCGCGGGACATGGTCATGCTGCCGGTGCGTGCACACGTGCTGCGCATGATCGGTACGTGCTGGTGGCTCGGCGGTCTGCCGGAGTTCGAGCCGCTCGGGCTGCGTCGGTGGGCTCACATGCTCGGGTACGGCGGGCACTTCTCCACCAAGTCACGCCGCTACTCGACGACCCTGACCGCGCTCCGACAGGCGCGTGCCGATCACCGTGCGGAGGAGCAACGGGCTTCCCTCGGGCTGGTCGACGGTCCGACGGTCACGGTTGGCCAGTGGCGTTATGCGGGTCGTGGCTACTCGCCGGCGGCGGCGCTCCTGGCCGCTTCCGTGCGGGAGGGCGGTGGTCTCCATGGCGCGTGACAGCCGCGCGAAGGCGGCCGAACTGCTCACTGTCCGCCAAGTGCTCGACGAACTGGGCGGCATCTCGCGGCGCACCTTCTACCGCTGGCGGGAACTGCGGCTCGCTCCGCCTTGCATACGGCTCCCGAACGGGGAGCTCCGGGTTCGGCGGGACGTGCTCAACGACTGGTTGGAGGAGCGGGCGGAGGGGGCTGCATCGTGAAGTCGTACAAGGTCGTCATCTGGAAACTCAGCATCAATCGCTCCGCGAAGAAACCGACGTATCTCGTGCGCTGGTCCGTCGACGGCGAACCCTTCCACGAGTCGCACAAGACGAAGGCGCTGGCCGATCGCTTCCGCGCAAAGCTCCTTCGGGCGGCGGACAAGGGCGAGCCCTTCGACACAGTGACCGGTCTGCCGGACTCGTTACGGGGCGGCAAAGCGGCCTTGTCGTTCCTGGAGCTGGCGCTCAAGTACATCGATGCCCGGTGGGCGGAGGCATCGGCCAAGCAGCGGGACAGCATGACAGATGCCTTGGCGACGGTACTGCCCGCGCTGGTCAAACAGGTTCGCGGGCGACCTGCTCCAGCTGACCTCAGGCGGGCGCTGCGGTCCTACGTGTTGCCTCCACCTCGGCGGGAGCACGAGCGGCCCGAGGAGATCGCGTCGGCGGTGAAGTGGATCGAGAAAGCTTCGCTGCCGGTTGCGGAACTCCAAGAGATCACCCGCGTGCACGACCTGATCGACGCGCTCACACGGAAGCTCGACGGTAAGCCTGCGGCGACGCAGACCTATCGGCGGCGCCGGGCCGTGGTCTTCAACACCCTTGAGTACGCAGTCGAGTTGGAGACACTGCACTTGAACCCGCTGAGCCGAGTGCGGCGTAAGCGGGGGAAGCGGGCAGTACAGGAAGTCGATCGTCGAGTGGTGGTCAACCCTCGGCAGGCGCGAGAGTTGCTGACCGCGCTGACGTACGTGGGCGGCTATGAGCGGGCGAGTGGTCGACGGCTGCGGGCGTTCTTCGGCTGCCTGTACTACGCGGCCATGCGGCCCGGTGAGGCACTGGGCCTGCGCCTGTCGGACTGCACGCTCCCGGGGAAGGGATGGGGCCGGATCGACCTGGCGGAGACCCGACCCACCGCCGGCAAGGCGTGGACCGACTCAGGTGAGGCGCACGACCGGCGGGGCCTGAAGCAGCGGGCGGACGGTGAGGTGCGCATCGTGCCGATACCGCCTCCGCTCGTCCGGATGCTGCAGGACCACGTCAAGGACTTCGGCACGGCGGAGGACGGCAGGCTGTTCGCGAGCGAGCGGGGCAACGTCGTAGCGGCGTCGTCGTACTCGCGCGCGTGGAAGCAGGCCCGGATGCTGGCCTTCCCGCCCGAACAGGTCGCCTCAGTCATGGCGACTCGCCCTTACGACCTCCGACACGCGGGCGTTTCTCAATGGCTCAATTCAGGCGTCCCCGCTCCGGAGGTGGCGGCTCGCGCCGGCCACTCAGTGGACGTGCTCCTGAAGATCTACGCGAAGTGCATCGACGGCCAGGAAGAGGAGATGAACGACCGGATCATGCAGGGGCTTGGTGGCGACTCGGAGGACTGACGCAACGGCTTGACCAATACGGGACCCCGGACTGCTCGCAGTCCGGGGTCCCGCCTGTCGGGAGCCGTATACCCTCCTGGGCTGTGGGGTCGGAGAGCGATCCGGCCGGGTCCGATTGAGGAGGCACTATGGTGCCCGAGCCCGTGAGCACGCCTGCAGAGACCCGCGTTCGCCTGAAGGACGGTGGTTATGCCGTCCTCACACTCGCGGACGTTGCTGTCGCTGCCCTGCATACGCCCGAAGACGATAAGTACGACGTGCTCGCGGTGGTCGGTGGGAAGAACGTCCCCGCCCTCGTGCTCGCGCGGGAGGCGCTGAAGGGCCGGGACCCCTGGAACACCAACGTCGCAGAGATGGCTCTGCACGAGCTCGGGTTCAGCATCTTGGTGCGGCGCCGGTTCGACAACGCCACCGGTGAGCCGGTGCGCCTCACCCGTGAGCAGATCAACAACTCTTCGATCTGACCTAGCGGCGTCTCTGACAGGTTCGATCGAATGCCGGTCCTCGGACTACGAGCTGCAGGGGCTTTCTGGCCTGTCCACAGGTGGTCCACACGGCTACGCTCGGAACCTCGCGAAACGCCTTCTGACCTGCCGTGAAGCCCAACAAGATCATTACGTCGTCATTACGTGATCACTGGCAAACGGCTGCTTCCGGCGGCATCCGCCTGCACATACGCGAAGACCCCGCTCTCAGCGAACACGCTGGTGGCGGGGTCTTTAGGCACTTCAGTCGAAGTGCCCCCGGCAGGATTCGAACCTGCGCACACGGCTCCGGAGGCCGTTGCTCTATCCCCTGAGCTACGGGGGCGTGTCGGGCGCCTTGGGTGGCGGCGACGGGTAGAACCCTACCAGCTCCTTCGGGGTGTTCATGAACGGGTTTAGCGGGGGTGGGCGTGGCGGTCGGGGTGGGTTCCTGTGGGTGGCGCCGGCGGTGCGAGGGCGAGGGCGCGGTCGTCCCCGCCGTGTTCCTCGCGCGGGGTGGAAGTGGGGAAAAGCCGGACGCGGTGGCCGGGGTCGACCTACTCTCGAGTTGTGCCAGGCGCGTCGGGTCGGGTGCTTGTTGTGGACGACAACAAGGTCATCCGGCAGCTGATCAGGGTCAATCTCGAGCTGGAGGGGCTCGAGGTCGTGACCGCGGCCGATGGTGTCGAGTGTCTGGATCTCGTTCATGACGTGCGGCCCGATGTCGTGACCCTCGACGTGGTCATGCCGCGGCTGGACGGGTTGCGCACCGCCGCTCGGTTGCGGTCCGATCCCCGTACCCGTGATCTTCCTCTCGCCATCGTGAGCGCCTGCACCTCTCACGAGGTCGAGGCCGGGCTCGACGTCGGCGTCGACGCCTTTCTCGCCAAACCCTTCGAGCCCGCTGAACTCGTTCGTCTCGTGCAGCAGTTGATCGAGCGGAAGCGCGGCACGCGGGGCGGGCGGAGCAGGGGAGGGGGAGAGGGGGGTGCGGGGCGTCATGACGCCGGGCTTCGCGACACCGGGCTTCGCGACAGCGGTCCGCGTGACGCCGGGCAGCCGCCCCTTCGCGTCGCTGGGCATCCCGATACCGGGCTTCGTGACGCCGGGCTCAATGACGATGGCCTCCACGACCCCGGTCTCCAGGACGCCGGGCATCCCTAGGGGCTACGTGGGGTGGCGGCGGGCGTGCCCGTCCGGGGGTGCGTTCGCGTGATCTGACCGATGTCCGGTCTGCGTCCCCGTCCCACATCCCGGGACCCCGCCCAAACCTATTCGCCTACCCACCCCCCTCCTCCCCTACGCTTGTCCCGTGACCCCCGTCGAGCTCTCCCGTACCGTGCTGGGCGCGGTGCGTCGTGCCGTTGACGGTGGGGAACTGAGCGTTGCCGTGCCGGCACGGGCCGTCGTCACCCCGCCCGGGCCCGGCGGCTGCGGTGACTACGCCACCAACATCGCCCTCCAGCTCGCCCGCGCCGCCGGGCACCCGCCCCTTCGCGTCGCCGAGATTCTGTGTCGGCATCTGGTCGAGACGGATGGGGTCGCCGGCGTCACCGTCACTGGGCCCGGGTTCATCAACATCAGCCTCGGGGGTGCCGCTCCCGTCGGCCTCGTGCGTGACATCCTGCGGGCGGGGGCGGCGTACGGCCACAGTGACGCCCTTGCCGGTCGGATCGTCGAGCTGCGCATTCCGTACGAGGTGCGGGCCGAGGTCGTCGCAGACGCGCTCACCCGGATCATCGCCTCCCAGGGCGGCCGCGCCGAGGTCGAGCACGCCGAGCCCGTCAGCCTCCGGCCCGTCCCGGCGCCGGAGGACCCCGCGCCGCTCGGTCCCGACGCCGCTCGCTGGGCCATGCTCCACCCCGCCCCGCACGACCGGCCCCGTATAACCGCCGACCACCTGGTCCAGCGCGAGAGCAATCCGCTCTTCCGGGTCCGTTACGCCCACGCCCGCGCCTGCGCTCTCGCACGCAACGCCGCCGCCCTCGGCTTCACCGCGGAACCCGGGGACGTACGACCACCCGAGCACGGTGATGCGTCGGCTCCCGAGCCCGCCCCCGTAAGCCCCCAATACGGCCGCGCCCGGCCCGAGCCTGCCCACACAAACCCGGAGCTCGTCCCCGTCCGCCCCGAACCCGTGAGCCCGGAGCACTTCCGCGCCCGGCCCGAGCCCCAGGGCGCACGACCCCCCGCCCCCGGTCGATCACCGGCTCCCGAGGGGGCATACACAAGCGCCGCACCCGACCCCACCCCCCTCCTGCCACCCCTCCTGACCGCCCTGGCCGACCACCCCCGCGTCCTCCTCGCCGCCGCCACCAGTCACGCCCCCGACCGTCTCGCCCGGCATCTCGTCACCGTTGCCGATGCCCTGCTGCCGCTGCTGCCGGCCGTGCTGCCCCGTGGCGCGGAGAAACCCTCGGCCGCCCACCGTGCCCGGCTCGCTCTTGCCGAAGCCGCCGGGGCGGTGCTGGCCGGTGGCCTGTCCCTGCTCGGCATCGACGCACCCCAACACCTCTGAAAGACGACCGAAGATGAGCCGTTCCGCACACCCCGCCGGGCCCCGTCACGCCGATGTGCTTCCCGAGGGGCACTACTCCGCCCCTCCGACAGACCTCAACAGCCTCGACTCCAAGGTGTGGGCGCAGACCGTGCGCCGGGACGCCGACGGGGTCGTGACCGTCGGCGGGATCGACGTCAAGGCGATCGCCGAGGAGTTCGGGACCCCGGCGTACGTCATGGACGAGGCCGACTTCCGTGCCCGGGCGCGTGCCTGGCGCACCGCCTTCGGGCACGACGCCGACGTCTTCTACGCGGGGAAGGCGTTTCTCTCGCGGGCCGTCGTGCGGTGGCTGGACGAGGAAGGGCTCAATCTCGACGTCTGCTCCGGGGGCGAGCTCACCACCGCGCTCTCCGCGGGGATGCCCGCCGACCGGATCGCCTTCCACGGCAACAACAAGTCGACCGAGGAGATCCGCCGAGCCGTCACCGCCGGGGTCGGGCGGATCGTGCTCGACTCCTTCCAGGAGATCGTGCGGGTCGCCCACATCGCGCAGGAGCTCGGTAAGCGGCAGCGGGTGCAGATCCGGATCACGGTGGGGGTGGAGGCGCACACTCATGAGTTCATCGCCACCGCCCACGAGGACCAGAAGTTCGGGATTCCGCTCGCCGGGGGGCAGGCCGCGGAGGCCGTGCGGCGGGCGTTGCAGCTCGACGGGCTCGAGGTGATCGGGATTCACTCCCACATCGGGTCGCAGATCTTCGACATGTCCGGGTTCGAGGTCGCCGCCCATCGGGTGGTCGGGCTGCTCAAGGACATCCGGGACGAGCACGGGGTGGAACTGCCCGAGATCGACCTCGGGGGTGGGCTCGGTATCGCGTACACCAGTGACGACGATCCCCGTGAGCCGCACGAGATCGCCAAGGCGCTCACCGAGATCGTCAGCCGAGAGTGCGACGCCGCCAAGCTGCGCACTCCCCGTATCTCCGTCGAGCCCGGGCGGGCCATCGTCGGGCCGACCGCCTTCACGCTCTACGAGGTCGGCACCATCAAGCCCCTCGACGGGCTGCGGACGTACGTCTCCGTCGACGGGGGCATGTCCGACAACATCAGGACCGCGCTCTACGACGCCGAGTACAGCGTCGCCCTCGTCTCCCGGGTCTCCGACGCCGAGCCCATGCTCGCGCGGGTCGTCGGCAAGCACTGCGAGAGCGGGGACATCGTGGTCAAGGACGCGTTCCTGCCGGCCGACCTGGCACCGGGTGACCTCATCGCCGTACCGGCGACCGGGGCGTACTGCCGGTCCATGGCCAGCAACTACAACCACGTGCTGCGGCCGCCGGTCGTCGCCGTGCGGGACGGCGAGGCGCGGGTGATCGTGCGGCGGGAGACCGAGGAGGACCTTCTCCGTCTCGACGTCGGGTGAGGTCGGGTGAGGTTGGGTGAGGTCGGCCGGACAGAGCCCCCGGAAGAGAGGTGGGGGTGGAAGATCTTCGGTCTTTCCGCCCCGTACAAATGAAATAGATGTCTCAGGATTCGGACAATCGGTAGAAAGTCCCGTCCGGTGAGTGAGACTGGTCCAACCGTAGACGGTATGAGGAAACGAGGTCGGATGATGCGTACGCGTCCGCTGAAGGTGGCGCTGCTGGGCTGTGGGGTTGTCGGCTCAGAGGTGGCGCGCATCATGACGACGCACGCGGCCGACCTCGCCGCTCGGATCGGGGCTCCTGTCGAACTCGCGGGGGTCGCGGTACGGCGTCCCGGCAAGGTCCGGGAGGGCATCGACCCCAAACTCGTCACCACCGACGCCACCGCCCTCGTCAAACGCGGCGACATCGACGTCGTGGTGGAGGTCATCGGGGGGATCGAGCCCGCCCGGTCGCTGATCACCACCGCCTTCGAGCACGGGGCCTCCGTCGTCTCCGCCAACAAGGCGCTGCTCGCCCAGGACGGCGCCGCCCTGCACGCGGCGGCGGAGGAGCGCGGCAGGGACCTGTACTACGAGGCCGCCGTCGCGGGCGCGATCCCGTTGATCCGGCCGCTGCGCGAGTCCCTCGCCGGTGACAAGGTCAACCGGGTGCTCGGGATCGTCAACGGCACCACCAACTTCATCCTCGACAAGATGGACTCGACGGGCGCCGGGTACCAGGAGGCCCTCGACGAGGCCACCGCCCTGGGGTATGCGGAAGCCGACCCCACCGCCGACGTCGAGGGCTTCGACGCCGCCGCCAAGGCCGCCATCCTCGCCGGGATCGCCTTCCACTCGCGGGTGCGCCTGGACGACGTCTACCGCGAGGGCATGACCGAGGTCACCGCCGCCGACTTCCGCTCGGCGAAGGAGATGGGCTGCACCATCAAGCTGCTCGCCATCTGCGAGCGGGCCGAGGACGGCCAGTCGGTCACCGCGCGCGTGCACCCCGCGATGATCCCGCTCACGCATCCGCTGGCCTCGGTGCGGGGCGCGTACAACGCCGTGTTCGTGGAGTCGGACGCCAGTGGGCAGCTCATGTTCTATGGGCCCGGTGCCGGCGGCGCCCCCACCGCATCCGCCGTTCTCGGCGACCTCGTCGCCGTCTGCCGCAACCGGCTGGGCGGTGCGACCGGTCCCGGCGAGTCGGCGTACGCCGCGCTGCCCGTGTCGGGCATGGGCGACGTCGTGACGCGGTACCACATCAGCCTCGACGTGGCCGACAAACCGGGTGTTCTCGCCCAGGTCGCGACGGTGTTCGCCGAGCACGGGGTGTCGATCGACACCGTTCGGCAGCAGGGCAAGGACGGCGAGGCCTCTCTCGTCGTCGTCACCCACCGCGCGTCCGACGCCTCCCTGTCCGGGACCGTCGAGGCGCTGCGCAAGCTCGACACCGTGCGGGGTGTCGCCAGCATCATGCGGGTTGAAGGAGAGTAACCAGCAATGACCCACCAGTGGCGCGGAATCATCGAGGAGTACCGGGACCGGCTGCCCGTCTCCGACACCACGCCGGTCGTGACGCTCCGCGAGGGCGGCACGCCCCTCGTGCCCGCGCAGGTGCTCTCCGAGCGCACGGGCTGCGAGGTCCACCTGAAGGTGGAGGGCGCGAACCCGACCGGGTCCTTTAAGGACCGCGGGATGACCATGGCCATCAGCAGGGCCAAGGAGGAGGGCGCGAAGGCAGTCATCTGTGCCTCCACGGGCAACACCTCCGCCTCCGCGGCCGCCTACGCCGTGCGCGCGGGCATGGTTTCGGCCGTTCTCGTGCCGCAGGGCAAGATCGCGCTGGGCAAGATGGGGCAGGCGCTGGTGCACGGCGCCAAGATCCTCCAGGTCGACGGCAACTTCGACGACTGCCTCACTCTCGCTCGCTCGCTGAGCGACAACTACCCGGTGGCGCTGGTCAATTCGGTCAACCCGGTGCGCATCGAGGGGCAGAAGACGGCCTCCTTCGAAATCGTCGACATGCTCGGTGACGCGCCCGACATCCACGTCCTGCCGGTCGGCAACGCGGGCAACATCACGGCCTACTGGAAGGGCTACACGGAGTACGCCGCCGACGGTGTGGCGAAGCGGACGCCCCGGATGTGGGGCTTCCAGGCCTCCGGCTCCGCGCCCATCGTGCGCGGCGAGGTGGTCAAGGACCCGTCGACCATCGCCACCGCCATCCGCATCGGCAACCCCGCGTCCTGGCAGTACGCGCTCGCCGCGCGGGACGAGTCCGGCGGCCTCATCGACGAGGTGACGGACCGTGAGATCCTGCGCGCCTACCGGCTGTTGGCCTCCCAGGAGGGCGTCTTCGTGGAGCCCGCCTCCGCCGCCTCCGTGGCCGGTCTGCTGAAGGCCGCCGAGCAGGGCAAGGTCGACCCGGGCCAGACCATCGTGTGCACCGTCACCGGCAACGGCCTCAAGGACCCCGACTGGGCCGTCGCCGGCGCCCCGCAGCCGGTCACCGTCCCGGTCGACGCGGTCACCGCGGCGGAGCGCCTCGGCCTCGCCTGACCGGGAACCCACGGGAAACCGACCGGGGAATTCGCGGCGGCCGACCGGGAACTCCGCGTCGGCTGACCGGGAACTTCGCGGGGGCGCCAGGGGTTGTCCCTACGGGGGTGCACAGGGGGCTTACGACACGCATCGTGCGCCTCCTGTGCGCCCTATGTCGCCACAGAACCTTCCTTCGATAGGCTGTACCGAACCCGCCCGCTGCATATGCCCTCGCATATGTCGGGTGCCGCGCCGTCTCCGCGGCCCGCAGGGTCTTCGTACGTCATCGAATGTCAATCGAACGCCATTCGACAATCACGCAGCTCAAGGAGAGTCGTCGAGCGATGGCCGGTCCAGCGTTCCGCGCCGCCGCCGTGCGGGTGCGCGTCCCCGCCACCAGCGCCAACCTCGGCCCGGGCTTCGACGCCCTGGGTCTGTCGCTGGGGCTCTACGACGACGTCGTCGTGCGGGTGGCCGACTCCGGGCTGCACGTCGACATCGCCGGTGAGGGCAGCGAGACGCTGCCGCGTGACGAAAACCACCTTCTCGTACGGTCCCTGCGCACCGCCTTCGATCTGCTGGGCGGACAGCCGCGCGGGCTGGAGATCGTGTGCGCCAACCGCATTCCGCACGGCCGTGGCCTGGGCTCCTCCTCCGCCGCCATCTGCGCCGGGATCGTCGCCGCGCGCGCCGTGACCATAGGCGGCGAGGCCCGGCTCGACGACACCGCGCTGCTGGAACTCGCCACCGAGATCGAGGGCCACCCCGACAACGTGGCCCCCTGTCTGCTCGGCGGCTTCACCATCGCCTGGATGGAGGCGGGGGCCGCCCGGGCGATCAGGCTGGAGCCCACCGATTCCATCGTTCCGGTGGTTTTCGTGCCCGGAAAGCCGGTCCTGACCGAGACCGCGCGCGGACTGCTCCCGCGCTCCGTGCCGCACGTCGACGCCGCCGCCAACGCGGGCCGGGCGGCCCTGCTCGTCGAGGCCCTGACCAGGCGCCCCGAGCTGCTGCTGCCCGCCACCGAGGACCGGCTGCACCAGGAGTACCGCGCCCCGGCCATGCCGGAGAGCGCCGCGCTGGTGGAGCGACTGCGGGCCGACGGGGTCCCGGCGGTCATCTCCGGAGCCGGGCCCACTGTGCTGGCGCTGGCCGACGCGGACAGCGCCGACAAGGTGTCCCATCTGGCAGGCGAGGGGTGGGCCGCCAACCGGCTCGACCTCGACGCCCGGGGAGCGAGCGTGCTGCCGCTTGCGACCTGACACACGGTTGCCGGATTTCGAGAGGGGGAATGTTTGTTGGATCCGGTAGTGTTAACCTCAAGTCTGCACCCGACCCCACCATGGCGAGGTGCTTCGTGTCCCCGTCCGGGACAGACATTCTTCCGGGAGCCTCCCAAGCCGCACTGTGTTCCGTACGACGTACGTGGGCAGTACCTCGTACGCGGGCACTGAGCGACTTGCCGGGCACGCTCCGGAATCGGTGCGACCAGGCCACGTGACACCGGCACTCGGTGCCACGGCCCTAGGAAGCGCCATCCCAGATATCGCCTCCGCCACCTTTGGCGGACCACCGCCCCGGCGCGGTCCACACAGCGAGGACCAAGCCGGACGCACAACCGGTCGCCGAGCCAGAAGGCCGACGTCCGCTCCAGGGAAGGACCCTTCGTGAGCGACACCACCGATCTGATGGGCGCACGTGTCGAGGAGACCGCTGCCGCGCCCGCCACGGACGCCTCCGCGCCTGCCACCGGTGCCGGCTCCCGGCGGCGCCGCGGTACCGGCCTCGAGGGCATGGTGCTGGCCGAGCTGCAGCAGGTCGCCTCGGGCCTCGGCATCAGGGGCACCGCGCGGATGCGCAAGAGCCAGCTGATCGAGGTCATCAAGGAGGCGCAGGCGGGAGGTGGGGCTCCGGCTGCCAAGGCCGACGCCGCCGCCGAGACCAAGCCGAAGCGCCGGGCCACCTCCAAGGCCCGTACCGGCGACGACGCCGCTCCCGCCGCCGACAAGAAGTCGGCCGAGGCGCCCGCCGAGACCGCCGTGGCCCAGCAGCAGATCGAGATCCCCGGCCAGCCCGCGGCCGGCGACGACGCGCCCACCGAGCGCCGTCGGCGCCGTGCCACCGCCGAGGCCGGCGCCCCGGCGTCGAACAGCGCCGAGACCATCGTCGCCGAGGCCAAGAGCGAGCCGAAGGCCGAGAACCCGGCCCAGGCGCAGCCGCAGGGCGACGCCGGTGACGGCGACGGCCGTGGCCGTCGCGACCGCCGGGACCGCGGCCGTGACCGCGGGGACCGTCAGGACCGCGGCGAGCGCGGGGACCGTCAGGACCGCGGTGACCGTCGCAAGGGCGACGACCAGCAGGGCCAGGGCGGCCAGCGCCAGCAGCAGAGCCAGCAGCAGGGCGGCGGCCGTCAGGACCGTGGTGGCGCCGGTCCGCAGGACGACGACGACTTCGAGGGCGGCCGCCGTGGCCGCCGGGGCCGTTACCGGGACCGTCGTGGCCGTCGCGGCCGTGACGAGATCGGCGGCGCCGAGCCGCAGCTCGCCGACGACGACGTCCTGATCCCCGTCGCGGGCATCCTGGACATCCTCGACAACTACGCCTTCATCCGTACGTCGGGCTACCTGCCGGGTCCCAACGACGTGTACGTCTCCCTCGCCCAGGTCCGCAAGAACGGCCTGCGCAAGGGCGACCACGTCACCGGCGCGGTCCGCCAGCCCAAGGAAGGCGAGCGGCGCGAGAAGTTCAACGCGCTGGTGCGGCTGGACTCCGTCAACGGCATGGCGCCCGAACACGGCCGTGGCCGCCCGGAGTTCAACAAGCTGACCCCGCTCTACCCGCAGGACCGGCTCCGTCTGGAGACCGACCCGGGCGTGCTGACCACCCGCATCATCGACCTCGTCTCGCCCATCGGTAAGGGCCAGCGCGGTCTGATCGTGGCCCCGCCGAAGACCGGCAAGACCATGATCATGCAGGCGATCGCCAACGCGATCACGCACAACAACCCCGAGTGCCACCTGATGGTCGTCCTCGTCGACGAGCGTCCGGAAGAGGTCACCGACATGCAGCGGTCGGTCAAGGGCGAGGTCATCTCCTCGACCTTCGACCGCCCGGCCGAGGACCACACCACGGTCGCCGAGCTCGCCATCGAGCGCGCCAAGCGTCTGGTGGAGCTGGGCCACGACGTGGTCGTGCTGCTCGACTCCATCACGCGTCTGGGCCGTGCGTACAACCTGGCGGCGCCGGCCTCCGGCCGCATCCTGTCCGGTGGTGTCGACTCGACCGCCCTGTACCCGCCGAAGCGCTTCTTCGGCGCGGCCCGCAACATCGAGGACGGCGGCTCGCTGACCATCCTCGCCACCGCGCTGGTGGACACCGGGTCCCGCATGGACGAGGTGATCTTCGAGGAGTTCAAGGGCACCGGCAACGCCGAGCTCAAGCTCGACCGCAAGCTCGCCGACAAGCGCATCTTCCCGGCGGTGGACGTGGACGCGTCCGGCACCCGTAAGGAAGAGATCCTGCTCGCCCCCGACGAGCTCGCCATCGTCTGGAAGCTGCGCCGGGTGCTGCACGCCCTCGACCAGCAGCAGGCGGTCGAACTGCTCCTCGACAAGATGAAGCAGACGAAGTCGAACGCCGAGTTCCTGATGCAGATTCAGAAGACGACACCGACACCCGGCAACGGCGACTGAGCGCTCCGCTGCTCGCGCCCCTGGGGCGCCAGGGCCGGCCCCCGTCACGAGAGTGACGGGGGCCGGCCCTTTGACGCTGATAGGAACGGGCGCTTTCACGCCCCTCCTGTCACTTGTGTCCCCTGGGGGGAACCTCCTTGTCCACACCCCTGTCCGGCGGGCGTCACAGACGTCGGATTCGTTTCGGGCTGCCCGTCGTCGCCGCGGGCGTCGCCGCGGCCGTCGGGATCGCGCTGTCCACCGCGTCGGCCAACGCCGCCACCCCGGTGCCCACGCCCGCCACCAAACCGGCCACCGCCTCCGTGCCGACCGCCGAGCTGACCAAACGCGTCGCCGGCGCGCTCACGACCGACGGCAGCGCCACGAAGTCGGCCTACAGCGCGAGCACGACCGGCTCGACGGTCTCGCCGTACGTCATCGGCGGCACCGACACCGCCATCACCACCGCGCCCTGGATGGCGCAGCTGTGGTACTACGACGACTCCGACAGCAGCAACGTCGTCAGCTTCTTCTGCGGCGGCACCGTCGTGGCGCCGACGAAGATCCTCACCGCCGCGCACTGCGTCAAGGACGAGAACGGCAAGGCCTACGACTGGAAGGACTACGGCGCCGTCCTGACCGGCACCTCGCAGACGCCGACCACCGACAGCTCGGGCAACACCGACCTGCACGGCGGCACCGTCTCGCTGCCGCTGCGGCAGTGGAACCACCCGTCGTTCAGCCCGACGACCCTCAACAACGACATCGCCGCCCTCACCCTCGCCGCGCCCGTCACCGCGACGCCGCTGCCGATGACGACGTCCGGCGACACCGCCTCGTACGCCGGCGGCACCAGTGCCCGGCTCTACGGCTGGGGGCGCACCAGCTCCAGCAGCAGCGACATCTCCGAGACGCTGAAGTCGGCCGCGCTGACCATCCACGCCGACACCACCTGCTCCGGCGCCTGGGGCTCCCAGTACGTCAAGGGGCACATGATCTGCGCCGGCACGCAGAGCGGCACCGACAGCGGGACCAAGGCATCCTGCAACGGGGACTCCGGCGGGCCGCTGGTCGTGAACAACCGGATCGTGGGCGTGGTCTCCTGGGGCGTGCAGAACTGTGTGAAGAAGGGCTACTACAGCGTCTTCACCAAGGTCAGCAGCTACGTCGGCGCCGCCTGGGCCAATGTCGACGACTCCAACCTCAGCTACACGGACGGCAAGGCCGACCTGTTCGTGCGCAACTCCTCCACCAAGGAGGCGTTCGAGAAGGACTCCACCGGCTCGGCGTTCGCCGCGCGGGTCTCCCTGGGGTCGTACGACGGTGTCAACGTCGTTCTGCAGACCGACCTGAACCGGGACGGCTACCAGGACCTCGTGCTGCGCCAGAGCTCCACCGGTGACGTCTACTGGCTGCACTACGTGCCCGCCGGCGACTCCTGGGCCAGGACGAAGATCTTCAGCGGCTGGACGACCCGGACCCGGATCGTCACCCCGGGTGACGTCACCGGCGACTACCTGCCCGACCTGCTGTCCGTCGACACCGGCGGCACCCTGTGGATCTACCCGGGCAAGGGCAACGGCACCTTCGCCGCCCGGGTGAAGGTCGGCAGTGGCTGGAACCAGTACGACGTCCTGCGGGGCAAGGGCGACTTCACCGGCGACGGAAAGGCCGATCTGCTCGCCCGGAACAGGAGCACCGGGGACGTGTACCTCTACAAGGGCACCGGAAAGGCCGGTACGGGCGCCTTCTCGGCCCGGATCAAGGTGCGCAGCGCCTGGACCGGCTACAACGCCTTCGACGCGATCGGGGACGTCAACGGCGACGGCAGGGCCGACTTCCTCGCCCGCACGCCCGGCGGCACCCTGTATCTCTACAAGGGCACCGGTAAGGCCACGAGCGAGATCTTTGCCACAAGAGTCTCGGTCGGTGGTGGTTTCCAGCAGTACGACCTGTTCGGCTGAAACCCTTGGTGACGGCGGTACGGCCGTAAACCTTCGTGACACTCTGTGCCCAACCTTCCACGGGTTGGGCACAGTGCGTTGTGCAACCCTTTCCCGAGTTTCCCCGTCTGACCGGACGGAGCGACGATGGAGCGGTACCAGCCACGCCGATTCAGGCCTGTCCCTGAAAACAGGGGGTAACCGACCGTACGAGATTTGAGGAGCACATGTCCGCCGAGAGCACTCCGGAACCCGGCATACCCGGTGAGAACGGGACCAGCGGTCCGCGCCGCGGCGCCAAGGGGCGCCGTCGCAAACCGCGCAGCGAGCACCACAAGGCCCTGATCCTGATGGCCTGGACCGCCGCGGGGATCGTCGTGCTGGGCGGCACCGGAGCCGGCTACCTGTACTTCAAGCTCAACGGCAACATCAAGAGCGTCGACATCAACCAGGCCCTCGGCACCGACCGGCCGACGAAGGTCGACAACGGCTCCGAGAACATCCTGGTCCTCGGTTCGGACTCGCGCTCGGGGAGCAACAAGAAGCTCGGCGGCGGCGCCGACGACGGCAGCGCCCGCTCGGACACCGCGATGATCGTGCACGTCTACAAGGGCCACAAGAGCGCCGGCGTGGTCTCCATCCCGCGCGACACCCTCGTCGACCGCCCCGAGTGCACCGACACCAAGGGTGAGAAGCACGCCGCCGCCTCCGGCGTGATGTTCAACTCCGCGTACTCCACGGGCGGGGCGGCCTGCGCGGTGAAGACCGTGGAGTCGCTCACCGGGCTGCGCATGGACCACTACCTCGAGGTCGACTTCAGCGGCTTCCAGAAGCTCATCGACGAGCTCGGCGGTGTCCCGGTCACCACGACGAAGAACATCGACGACAAGCAGAGCCACCTCGACCTCAAAGCCGGCACGCACACCCTCAACGGCAAGCAGGCGCTGGGCCTCGTCCGCACCCGGCACGGCGTCGGCGACGGCTCCGACCTCGGCCGCATCCAGCTCCAGCAGGCGTTCATCAAGGCCCTGGTCGACCAGGTCAAGCACGTCGGCATCTTCACCAACCCCAAGAAGCTGTACGACCTCGCCGACACCGCCACCAAATCGGTGACCACCGACTCCGACCTTGGCTCGGTCAACTCCCTGATGTCCTTCGCGGGCGGCCTGAAGGGCATCGGCTCCTCGAAGATGCACATGGTGACGATGCCGGTCCAGTACGACCCGGCGAACCCCAACCGCGTCATCATCGAGAAGGCCAAGGCCCGGCAGGTCTGGGACGCCCTGCGGGGAGACCTGCCGATCCCGGCGAGCGCCACCAGGGGCACGGCGTCCGGCGACGCCAGGGGCGTCGTGGAATAGAACGCGTGAGCCCCCGGTTTGGGAGGACGGCCCCAGTCCTGGCAGACTGGTACGTCGGCTCCGGTTCACGCCTCCGCATCCCGCGGCTGCGACCCGGCGCCCTCCCGGAACTAGGAGACACCTTGAAGCGCGACATCCACCCCGAGTACGTCGAGACGCAGGTCAGCTGCACCTGTGGCGCGTCGTTCACCACCCGCAGCACGATCTCCAGCGGCACCATCCGCGCCGAGGTCTGCTCCGAGTGCCACCCGTTCTACACGGGCAAGCAGAAGATCCTCGACACCGGTGGCCGTGTGGCCCGCTTCGAGGCCCGCTTCGGCAAGGCTGCGGCCGGCTCCAAGAAGTAGCGAGCCCCCATCCGCCGGTCCACGGCCGCGCCCTTCACCAGGCGCGCCGGGACCGGCGTTTTTGGTCGCCCGCCTTCCCCCTTTCGTTCGCAGTATCAGGAGCCCAGAGATGTTCGAGGCCGTCGAGGACCTCGTCGGCGAGCACGCCGACCTGGAGAAGAAGCTCGCCGATCCGTCGGTCCACTCCGACCAGGCCAACGCGCGCAAGCTGAACAAGCGGTACGCCGAGCTCACCCCGATCGTCGCCACGTACCGCTCCTGGAAGCAGACCGGCGACGACATCGAGACCGCGCGTGAACTCGCCGCCGACGACCCGGACTTCGCCGCCGAGGTCAAGGAGCTGGAGAAGACCCGCGAGGAGCTCACCGAGAAGCTGCGGCTGCTGCTCGTCCCGCGCGACCCCAGCGACGACAAGGACGTCATCCTGGAGATCAAGGCGGGCGCGGGCGGCGACGAGTCGGCCCTGTTCGCCGGCGACCTCCTGCGGATGTACCTGCGCTACGCCGAGCGCGTCGGCTGGAAGACCGAGATCATCGACGCCACGGAGTCCGAGCTGGGCGGCTACAAGGACGTCCAGGTCGCCGTGAAGACCAAGGGCGGCCAGGGCGCCACCGAGCCCGGGCAGGGCGTCTGGGCGCGGCTGAAGTACGAGGGCGGTGTGCACCGTGTGCAGCGCGTGCCGGCGACCGAGTCCCAGGGCCGTATCCACACCTCCGCCGCCGGTGTGCTGGTCACGCCCGAGGCCGAGGAGGTCGACGTCGAGATCAACCCCAACGACCTCCGCATCGACGTCTACCGCTCCTCCGGCCCCGGCGGCCAGTCCGTCAACACCACGGACTCCGCCGTGCGCATCACGCACATCCCCACCGGAGTCGTCGCCTCCTGCCAGAACGAGAAGAGCCAGCTGCAGAACAAGGAGCAGGCGATGCGTATCCTGCGCTCCAGGCTGCTCGCAGCGGCGCAGGAGGAGGCGGAGAAGGAGGCCGCCGACGCCCGCCGCAGCCAGGTCCGCACCGTCGACCGCTCCGAGAAGATCCGCACGTACAACTTCCCGGAGAACCGCATCTCGGACCACCGCGTCGGCTTCAAGGCGTACAACCTGGACCAGGTCCTGGACGGCGACCTCGACGCGGTGATCCAGGCCTGCCTCGACGCGGACTCGGCGGCGAAGCTGGCGGCCGCCTAAGAGGTACGTACGCACGACCCAGTACGACACGGAGGAATGCGTGAACCTGCTGCTCGCAGAGGTGGCACAGGCCACCCAGCGGCTGGCCGACGCCGGCGTGCCCTCGCCGCGCAACGACGCGGAGGAGCTCGCCGCGTTCGTGCACGGCGTGAAGCGGGGCGAGCTGCACTCCGTGAAGGACGCGGACTTCGACGCCCGGTACTGGGAGGTCATCGCCCGGCGTGAGCAGCGCGAGCCGCTGCAGCACATCACCGGGCGGGCCTACTTCCGCTACCTCGAACTCCACGTCGGGCCGGGCGTGTTCGTGCCGCGGCCGGAGACCGAGTCGGTGGTCGGGTGGGCCATAGACGCCGTGCGCGCGATGGACGTCGTCGAGCCGACCATCGTCGATCTGTGCACCGGCTCCGGCGCCATCGCGCTCGCCCTCGCCCAGGAGGTCCCGCGCTCCAAGGTGCACGCCGTGGAGCTCTCCGAGGACGCCCTGACGTGGACCCGCAAGAACGTCGAGGGCTCGCGGGTCGACCTGCGGCAGGGCAACGCCCTGGACGCCTTCCCCGACCTCGACGGCCAGGTCGACCTGGTCATCTCCAACCCGCCGTACATCCCGCTGACCGAGTGGGAGTACGTCGCCCCCGAGGCGCGGGACTACGATCCCGAACTCGCCCTGTTCTCCGGCGAGGACGGCCTCGACCTCATCCGCGGTCTGGAACGGACCGCCCACCGGCTCCTGCGCCCCGGCGGGGTGGTCGTCGTCGAACACGCCGACACCCAGGGCGGCCAGGTGCCGTGGATCTTCACCGAGGAGCGGGGCTGGGCCGACGCGGCCGACCACCCCGACCTCAACAACCGCCCCCGGTTCGCCACGGCCCGCAAGGCACTGCCGTGAGCACCGCCCGCACCGCTTTCGTGGATCCCCGAAATCCGTTGTACGAGGAGGCCCGCTAGATATGGCACGGCGATACGACACCAACGACGCGACCGACCGCACGACCGGTCTGCGTGAAGCCGCGTCCGCCGTCCGCCGTGGCGAGCTGGTCGTCCTCCCGACCGACACGGTGTACGGCATCGGCGCGGACGCGTTCTCCTCGGAGGCCGTCGCCGACCTGCTCGAGGCCAAGGGGCGGGGCCGCAACATGCCCACGCCCGTCCTCATCGGCTCCCCGAACACCCTGCACGGCCTCGTCACGGACTTCTCCGAGCTGGCCTGGGAGCTCGTCGACGCGTTCTGGCCGGGCGCGCTGACGATCGTCGCCAAGCACCAGCCGTCGCTGCAGTGGGACCTGGGGGACACCCGGGGCACGGTGGCCGTCCGCATGCCGCTGCACCCGGTCGCCATCGAGCTGCTGACCGAGGTCGGCCCCATGGCGGTGTCCTCGGCGAACCTCACCGGGCACCCGGCGCCGGAGGACTGCGACGCCGCGCAGGAGATGCTCGGCGACTCGGTCTCCGTCTACCTCGACGGCGGCCCGACCCCCGGCAACGTCCCGTCCTCCATCGTCGACGTCACCGGTCCCGTGCCGGTGCTGCTGCGGGAGGGCGCGTTGTCGCCGGAGGAGCTGCGCAAGGTCGTACCCGACCTCGAGGTGGCGAATTGACAGCCCCTGACGCGGGGCGTGGCATAGGCAACGGGGAAAGCGCGGCGGAGATCACGACGACGTTCGTGGGGCTTCCGCGCGATGTCTTCCGCATCCTCCACGTCAGCACCGGCAACGTGTGCCGCTCGCCCATCACCGAGCGGCTGACCCGGCATTACGTGAAACAGCGGCTCGGCATCCTGGGCGGCGCGCTGATCGTCGAGAGCGCCGGAACCTGGGGTCACGAGGGTGCGCCCATGGAGGCCAACGCCGAGGCCGTGCTGGCCGACTTCGGCGCGGACGCCTCCGGGTTCACGGGCCGGGAGCTGCTGGACGAGCACGTGATCATGGCCGACCTGGTCCTCACGGCCACCCGCGACCACCGCGCCCAGGTCATCTCGATGGGCCACTCGGCCGGCCTGCGCACCTTCACGCTGAAGGAGTTCACCCGTCTGGTGCGCGCGATAGACCCCGCCACGCTGCCTCCGCTGGAGGAGGGCGTGGTCGTCCGCGCGCGTGCCCTGGTCCGCGCCGCGGCCGCTCTACGCGGGTGGCTGCTGGCGCCCACCGCCGAGGCGGACGAGGTCTACGACCCCTACGGCGCACCCCTGACCTTCTTCCGGTCCATCGGCGACGAGATACACCAGGCGCTGGATCCGGTCGTCACGGCGCTCACGGGTGTCCCCGCGCGGATGTAAGTACCGAGCACCCCACTGGTCCCGGGCCTACATTGGTCGTACGTCATCGCCGACGCCCCCCGGAGCCCACCATGCCGGTCATCCACACCCTCGATGCCGCCGACGTCCTGCGGCGGCAGGACCCCGAGCTCGCCGAGATCCTGCTCGGGGAACTCGACCGGCAGTCGACGACGCTGCAGCTCGTCGCCGCCGAGAACTTCTGCTCCCCGGCCGTGCTGGCCGCGCTCGGGTCGCCGCTGGCCAACAAGTACGCCGAGGGATATCCGGGCGCCCGGCACCACGGCGGCTGCGAGATCGTCGACGTCGCCGAACGGCTCGCCGTCGACCGGGCCAAGGCGCTGTTCCAGGCCGAGCACGCCAACGTCCAGTCCCATTCCGGGTCGAGCGCCGTGCTGGCCGCCTACGCGGCCCTGCTGCGCCCCGGTGACACCGTCCTCGCCCTCGGGCTCCCGTACGGCGGCCACCTCACCCACGGCTCACCCGCGAACTTCTCCGGCCGCTGGTTCGACTTCGTCGGCTACGGCGTGGACGCGGAGACCGGGCTCATCGACTACGACCAGGTGCGGACGCTGGCCCGCACCCACCGGCCCAAGGCGATCGTGTGCGGCTCCATCGCCTACCCCCGGCACATCGACTACGCCCTCTTCCGCGAGGTCGCCGACGAGGTGGGCGCGTATCTGATCGCCGACGCCGCCCACCCCATGGGGCTCGTCGCCGGGGGAGCGGCGCCCAGCCCGGTGCCGTACGCCGACATCGTCTGCGCGACCACGCACAAGGTGCTGCGCGGGCCGCGCGGCGGGATGATCCTGTGCGGCGCCGAGCTGGCCGAACGGGTCGACCGGGCGGTGTTCCCCTTCACCCAGGGCGGCGCGCAGATGCACAGCATCGCCGCGAAGGCCGTCGCCTTCGGCGAGGCGGCAACCCCCGACTTCACCGCGTACGCCCATCAGGTGGTCGCCAACGCGAGGGTCCTCGCGGCCGGGCTGGCCGCCGAGGGGCTGGTGGTGACGACCGGAGGGACGGACACCCACCTGATCACCGCGGATCCCGCGCCCCTCGGCGTCGACGGCCGCAGCGCGCGGGGCCGGCTCGCGGCGGCCGGGATGGTGCTGGACTGCTGCGCCCTGCCGCACGGCGACGCGCGCGGACTGAGGCTCGGCACCGCGGCCCTGACCACGCAGGGCATGGGCGAGGAGGAGATGGGCCTTGTCGCCGGGTTGTTCGGGAATGTGCTGCGCGGCGAGGTCGAAGCTCAGCGGGCGCGTGATCATGTGCGCGAGCTGACCGGTAGATTTCCGCCGTATTCCCGCTGAGCGGGGGTAGGCGCAGCTGCGTACACCTGGTTGCAACCTGATGACACAGCCACACGTGCAACCATCGTCGCTACCCGGCAGTCCCCACAGTTATGCGCACATCGCTAGGGTGTGGGGCTGAGATGGCCAGCGAGACCTGTGGGGAAGCCCGTGCGTGAATACCTGCTGACGCTCTGCGTCACGGCCGCGGTGACGTATCTGCTGACAGGGCCGGTACGGAAGTTCGCGATCGTGGCCGGAGCCATGCCGGAGATCAGGGCCCGTGACGTGCACCGGGAACCGACTCCACGGCTCGGCGGTATCGCGATGTTCTTCGGGCTGTGCGCCGGTCTGCTCGTCGCGGACCACCTGACCAACCTCAACGAGGTCTTCGAGAAGTCGAACGAGCCGCGGGCGCTGCTCTCCGGCGCTGCGCTGATCTGGCTGATCGGCGTCCTGGACGACAAGTTCGAGATCGACGCCCTGATCAAGCTCGGCGGTCAGATGATCGCGGCCGGCGTGATGGTCATGCAGGGTCTGACGATCCTGTGGCTGCCCATCCCCGGTGTCGGCAACGTGGCGCTGACCCAGTGGCAGGGCACCCTGCTGACCGTCGCCCTCGTCGTCATCACGATCAACGCGGTGAACTTCGTCGACGGCCTCGACGGCCTCGCCTCCGGCATGGTCTGCATCGCGGCCGCCGCGTTCTTCCTGTACGCCTACCGCATCTGGTACTCGTACGGCGTCGAGGCCGCCGCCCCGGCCACGCTGTTCTCGGCGATCCTGATGGGCATGTGCATCGGCTTCCTGCCGCACAACATGCATCCGGCGCGGATCTTCATGGGCGACTCCGGCTCGATGCTGATCGGGCTCGTCCTGGCCGCCGGCGCGATCTCCATCACCGGACAGGTCGACCCGGACGCGCTGAAGCTGTTCGTCGGCTCCGAGAAGGCGGCCGTGCACCAGACGGTGCCGGTCTACATCCCGCTGCTGCTGCCGCTGACGATCATCGCGGTGCCCACCGCCGACCTGGTGCTCGCGATCGTGCGCCGCACCTGGCGCGGTCAGTCGCCGTTCGCCGCCGACCGCGGCCATCTGCACCACCGGCTGCTGGAGATCGGCCACTCGCACAGCAGGGCCGTGCTGATCATGTACTTCTGGTCGGCGCTGATCGCCTTCGGGGCGCTCGCCTACTCGGTCAACTCCGCGTCAATGTGGATCGTGCTCGGCATCGTGATCCTCAGCGCGATCGGTCTCGCACTGCTTCTGCTGCCGCGCTTCACGCCGCGTGCCCCGCGGTGGGCCGAGGCCTTCCTGCCGCCCCGCTACCGGCGGCGCCGCGCGCTGGCCCGTGCCGCCTCTGCGCCCGTACAGGAAGCGGGAGTTGGGGCCGTGGACGAGTCCGAAGGAGTCCCGGAGCCGTGCCCTCCGGTCGTGGCCGGTGTGGCGGGAGTCAACGGTGCGACCGCGCTGGGCGCCCGTCCGCACCTCCTCGACCGGGGAAAGGCCGGTACGTCACGCTGACGTCGGCAAGGTAAGAATCTGACTAGAGCATTGCCAAGTCGTGGGGAAGCAAAGCCCCCCAATACCAGACAAGTCACCCCGGACTTTGCACAGACGCGCACTCTCACTCTCATGTGTGACAGCGAGCACACGCCTTGGTAAAGACCGCATCAAATAGTTTGTGATACGGTTCACGAGAACCCGGGGTAGAGCCGAAGGACCGTGATGCGACGGTCCATTGGCCGCGAGTTCCCCTCTCGGCCCGGGACTACGCTCGTCCATGACGACACCCTGCCCCCCTGCGAAAGCGGAGTTGCCGCCATGCCGTCCAATGACGCCCGGAACCTGGTGCCGATCGCCGTACCCACGGCGGCTGCCGGCGTGGTCGCCGTCGCCGTCAGCGCGGCCGTGGCCGGAGGCAAGGGAGCGATCGGCGCGGCCGTCGGTGCGCTGCTCGCGATGCTCTTCATGGGGATCGGTCTCTACGTCCTGCAGTGGACGGCAAAAACGCTCCCGCAGCTGTTCCAGGCCATGGGGCTGATGCTCTATGTCGCCCAACTCCTGCTGCTCATGATCTTCGTGGCCCTCTTCAAGGGCACCTCCCTCTTCAACGGCAAGGCGTTCGCGCTCTCGCTCGTCGTCGCGACCGTCGTGTGGATGGCCACTCAGGCACGTGCGCACATGAAGTCCAAGATCTTCTACGTCGATCCGGACTCCGCGAAGAGCGAGCGGCCCGAGAAAACGGGTCACCCGTCGTGAGGGGTAGGGGCGGGATAAAGGCGTGCGAGATCTCCTGCTATCGTCCGGTGCCAACTGCGGCATCGCGGGCGCGGGCATCCGAGCTGACGCCTGCAGCAACGCGAGGCTCGAAGCCCCCCAGCCGCCCTCACATCCGTAACACCAGTCCGGTGCCGACCCGCGGCTGCGCGCCGCGCCGACACAACGAGGTTGCCGTACCCATGCGTCACGCCGAAGGAGCCCGTGGTGAGTGCTGACCAGACCCAGCTCGCCTTTGACTGGAGTTGTCGGATCATGTCCGACAACGGGTGTGGCTTCCCGGCTCCGGGCCTGCACTCGTTCCTGTTCAAGCCCCTGTTCACGGTGGGCGGGTTCGAGTTCAACAAGGTGATGCTGCTCGCCCTGCTCACCAGCGCGGTCGTCGTGATCTTCTTCTCGGCGGCCTTCGGCAAGGCCAAGGTGATCCCGGGCAAGCTCCAGATGGTCGGCGAGGCCGGATACGACTTCGTCCGCCGCGGCATCGTCTACGAGACCCTCGGCAAGCGCGACGGCGAGAAGTACGTCCCGCTGATGGTCTCGCTGTTCTTCTTCATCTGGATCGCGAACATCTGGTCGGTGATCCCGCTGGCCCAGTTCCCGGTCTCGTCGATCATCGCCTACCCGGCCGTGCTCGCCGCGGTCGTGTACCTGACCTGGCTGCCGCTGACCTTCAAGAAGCACGGCTTCGCCGGCGGCTTCAAGAACATCACCGGTTACGACGCCTCGCTCGGCGCGGTGCTGCCGCTCGTGGTCGTCATCGAGTTCTTCTCGAACGTCATCGTCCGCCCGTTCACGCACGCGGTCCGACTCTTCGCCAACATGTTCGCCGGTCACCTGCTGCTGGTGATGTTCACCGTCGCCAGCTGGTACCTGCTCAACAGCTGGCTGATCCCCGGCGCCGCGGTCTCCTTCGTGATGACCATCGTGATGGTGATGTTCGAACTCTTCGTCCAGGCCGTCCAGGCGTACGTGTTCGTGCTGCTGGCCTGCTCCTACGTTCAGGGCGCTCTCGCCGAGCACCACTGAGCACCGTCCGCACCACCCCCACCAGTCGTCCGGTGGCCAACCCCCACCGGTCCGTAAAAGAGAAGGAAGAAACGGCATGTCCGCTGCCATCGACCTCGCCGCCGGCGTCTCCGGTTCCCTCGGCTCCATCGGTTACGGCCTCGCGGCCATCGGCCCCGGCATCGGTATCGGCATCATCTTCGGTAACGGCACCCAGGCCCTGGCCCGTCAGCCCGAGGCGGCCGGTCTGATCCGCGCCAACCAGATCCTGGGCTTCGCCTTCTGTGAGGCGCTCGCCCTCATCGGCATCGTTATGCCGTTCGTGTTCGGTCAGTAAGACCTCTTACACCGACACGTATCGACGAAAGGCACTGATGTGATCGCCAACCTGGTTCAGCTGGCGGCCGAGGAGAAGCAGAACCCCCTCGTCCCGCCGGGCCCCGAACTGCTTGTCGGCGCCATCGCCTTCGCCATCGTGTTCTTCTTCTTCTGGAAGAAGCTGCTCCCGAACATCAACAAGGTTCTGGAGGAGCGCCGCGAGGCGATCGAGGGTGGCATCGAGAAGGCCGAGGCGGCTCAGGTCGAGGCCCAGAGCGTCCTCGAGCAGTACAAGGCCCAGCTCGCCGAGGCCCGGCACGAGGCCGCGCGTCTGCGCCAGGAGGCGCAGGAGCAGGGTGCCGCCCTCATCGCCGAGATGCGCGCCGAGGGCCAGCGGCAGCGCGAGGAGATCGTCGCCGCCGGTCACGCGCAGATCGAGGCCGACCGCAAGGCCGCCGCGTCCGCGCTGCGGCAGGACGTCGGTCACCTCGCGACCGAACTGGCCGGCAAGCTCGTCGGCGAGTCCCTCGAGGACCACGCCCGCCAGAGCCGTGTCATCGACCGCTTCCTCGACGAGCTCGAGGAGAAGGCCGAGGCCACCCGATGAACGGAGCGAGCCGCGAGGCCCTGGCAGCCGCACGCGAGCGTCTCGACGCGCTGACGGACTCCACGTCCGTCGACGCGGGCACGCTCGCCGACGAGCTGGCCGCCGTCACCGCGCTGCTCGACCGCGAGGTCGGCTTGCGTCGGGTCCTGACCGACCCGGCGCAGGCCCCTGAGGCCAAGGCCCAGCTGGCCGAGCGTCTGCTCGGCGGGCAGGTCGGCGGCCCGACCGTCGACCTCGTGTCCGGCATGGTGCGCTCCCGCTGGTCGCAGTCCCGCGACCTGGTGGACGCCCTCGAGGAGCTGGCCGACATCGCCGACCTCACCGCCGCGCAGAAGTCGGGTTCGCTCGACGACGTCGAGGACGAGCTGTTCCGCTTCGGGCGGATCGTCTCCTCCAACACCGAGCTGCGCGCGGCGCTGACCGACCGCGCCGCCACCCCCGCCGCCAAGGTCGAGCTGCTGCACCGGCTGCTCGGCGGCCGGGCCGCGCCGGTGACCGAGCGTCTGGTGACGCGCCTTGTGACCGCGCCGCGGGGACGTAGCCTGGAGTCGGGACTGGAGTCCCTGTCCAAGCTCGCCGCCGAGCGCCGGGAGCGCCTGGTCGCCGTGGTCACCTCGGCGGTGCCGCTGAGCGACACACAGAAGCAGCGCCTGGGCGCCGCTCTCGCGAAGCTCTACGGCCACACGATGCACCTCAACATCGACGTGGACCCCGAGATCGTCGGCGGCATCCGGGTGCAGGTCGGCGACGAGGTCATCAACGGCTCGATCGCGGACCGCATCGAGGACGCCGGCCGCCGCCTGGCGGGCTGAGCAGCAACTTCATAAGCAGTACAGCAGTACGTACCTACGGCCCGGTTGGGCCGTGCAGAGGATTCCTGGGGGTCGCCCCCAGACCCCCAAGTTGAAACTTCGGGCCCAACAAGGAGAGCAGGGAACCCAGATGGCGGAGCTCACGATCCGGCCGGAGGAGATCCGGGACGCGCTGGAGAACTTCGTCCAGTCGTACAAGCCGGACGCGGCCTCGCGCGAGGAGGTCGGTACGGTCACCCTTGCCGGCGACGGCATCGCGAAGGTCGAGGGCCTGCCCTCGGCCATGGCCAACGAACTGCTGAAGTTCGAGGACGGCACCCTCGGCCTCGCGCTGAACCTGGAAGAGCGCGAGATCGGCGCCATCGTCCTCGGTGAGTTCAGCGGCATCGAGGAGGGTCAGCCGGTGCGGCGCACCGGTGAGGTGCTCTCCGTGGCCGTCGGCGAGGGCTACCTCGGCCGCGTGGTCGACCCGCTCGGCAACCCGATCGACGGCCTCGGCGAGATCGAGACGTCCGGCCGCCGCGCGCTGGAGCTGCAGGCCCCCACGGTCATGCAGCGCAAGTCGGTGCACGAGCCGATGGAGACCGGCTACAAGGCCGTCGACGCGATGACCCCGATCGGCCGTGGTCAGCGTCAGCTGATCATCGGCGACCGCCAGACCGGCAAGACCGCCCTGGCCGTCGACACGATCATCAACCAGCGCGACAACTGGCGCACCGGCGACCCGAACAAGCAGGTCCGCTGCATCTACGTCGCCATCGGCCAGAAGGGCTCCACCATCGCGTCGGTCCGCCGCGCGCTGGAGGAGAACGGCGCGCTGGAGTACACGACCATCGTCGCCGCCCCGGCGTCCGACCCGGCCGGCTTCAAGTACCTGGCGCCGTACACCGGTTCGGCCATCGGCCAGCAGTGGATGTACGAGGGCAAGCACGTCCTCATCATCTTCGACGACCTCTCGAAGCAGGCCGACGCCTACCGCGCCGTGTCCCTGCTGCTGCGCCGCCCGCCGGGCCGCGAGGCCTACCCCGGTGACGTCTTCTACCTGCACTCCCGTCTGCTGGAGCGCTGCGCGAAGCTCTCCGACGACATGGGCAAGGGCTCGATGACGGGTCTGCCGATCGTCGAGACCAAGGCCAACGACGTCTCGGCGTTCATCCCGACCAACGTCATCTCCATCACCGACGGCCAGTGCTTCCTGGAGTCGGACCTGTTCAACGCCGGTCAGCGCCCCGCGCTGAACGTCGGTATCTCCGTCTCCCGAGTCGGTGGTTCCGCGCAGCACAAGGCGATGAAGCAGGTCTCCGGCCGTCTGCGCGTCGACCTCGCCCAGTTCCGTGAGCTGGAGGCGTTCGCCGCCTTCGGTTCCGACCTGGACGCCGCGTCGAAGGCGCAGCTGGAGCGCGGTCAGCGCATGGTCGAGCTGCTGAAGCAGGCCCAGTACCAGCCGATGTCGACCGAGGACCAGGTCGTCTCGGTGTGGGCCGGCACCACCGGCAAGATGGACGACGTCCCGGTCAACGACATCCGCCGCTTCGAGAAGGAGCTGCTGGAGTACCTGCACCGCAAGGAGCAGGGCCTCATGACCTCCATCAAGGAGGGCGGCAAGATGTCGGACGACACCCTCACCGCTGTCGCCGACGCGATCGCCGAGTTCAAGAAGCAGTTCGAGACCTCGGACGGCAAGCTTCTCGGCGAGGACGCCCCGGCCGCCGCCAAGTGACGTAAGGAAGGGACCTGACTCATGGGAGCCCAGCTCCGGGTCTACAAGCGTCGCATCCGATCCGTCACCGCGACCAAGAAGATCACCAAGGCGATGGAGATGATCGCCGCCTCGCGCGTCGTCAAGGCGCAGCGCAAGGTGGCGGCCTCCACGCCGTACGCGCGGGAACTGACGCGCGCGGTCACGGCGGTCGGTACCGGCTCGAACACCAAGCACCCGCTGACCACGCAGGCCGAGACGGTCACGCGGTCCGCGGTGCTGCTCCTGACGAGCGACCGCGGTCTCGCCGGTGCCTTCAACTCCAACGCCATCAAGACGGCGGAGCAGCTCACCGAGCGGCTGGAGCGCGAGGGCCAGGAGGTCGAGATCTACATCGTCGGCCGCCGTGGTGTCGCCCACTACAACTTCCGTGAGCGCAAGATCGCGGAGTCGTGGACGGGCTTCACCGACGAGCCGACGTACGCGGACGCCAAGAAGGTCGCGGCCCCGCTGATCGAGGCCATCGAGAAGGACACGGCCGAGGGCGGCGTGGACGAACTCCACATCGTCTTCACCGAGTTCGTCTCGATGATGACGCAGACGGCCCTCGACGACCGTCTGCTGCCGCTCAGCCTCGAAGAGGTGGCGAAGGAGGCCGCCCCGCAGGGCGAGATCCTCCCGCTGTACGACTTCGAGCCCTCGGCGGAGGACGTCCTCGACGCCCTGCTGCCGCGCTACGTGGAGAGCCGTATCTACAACGCGCTGCTCCAGTCGGCCGCTTCCAAGCACGCCGCCACGCGGCGCGCGATGAAGTCGGCGACCGACAACGCGGGTGAGCTCATCGAGACGCTCTCCCGGCTTGCCAACGCGGCCCGCCAGGCCGAAATCACCCAGGAAATCAGCGAGATCGTCGGTGGCGCGAGCGCCCTGGCCGACGCGACCGCGGGGAGTGACCGCTAATGACCACCACTGTTGAGACCGCGACGGCTACGGGCCGCGTCGCCCGGGTCATCGGCCCGGTCGTCGACGTGGAGTTCCCCGTCGACGCGATGCCGGAGATCTACAACGCGCTGCACGTCGAGGTGGCCGACCCGGCCAACGCCGGCGAGAAGAAGATCCTGACCCTGGAGGTCGCCCAGCACCTGGGTGACGGCCTGGTCCGCACCATCTCCATGCAGCCGACCGACGGTCTGGTCCGCCAGGCCGCGGTGACCGACACGGGCACGGGCATCACCGTCCCCGTCGGTGACTTCACCAAGGGCAAGGTGTTCAACACCCTCGGTGAGGTGCTGAACGTCGACGAGACCTACGACGGCGAGCGCTGGTCCATCCACCGCAAGGCGCCGAACTTCGACGAGCTCGAGTCGAAGACCGAGATGTTCGAGACCGGCGTCAAGGTCATCGACCTGCTGACCCCGTACGTCAAGGGCGGCAAGATCGGTCTGTTCGGCGGTGCCGGCGTCGGCAAGACGGTGCTCATCCAGGAGATGATCTACCGCGTCGCCAATAACCACGACGGTGTCTCCGTGTTCGCCGGTGTCGGTGAGCGCACCCGTGAGGGCAACGACCTCATCGAGGAGATGTCGGACTCGGGCGTCATCGACAAGACCGCGCTGGTCTTCGGTCAGATGGACGAGCCCCCGGGCACCCGTCTGCGCGTCGCGCTGGCCGGCCTGACCATGGCCGAGTACTTCCGTGACGTCCAGAAGCAGGACGTGCTGTTCTTCATCGACAACATCTTCCGCTTCACGCAGGCCGGCTCCGAGGTCTCCACCCTGCTCGGCCGTATGCCCTCCGCGGTGGGTTACCAGCCGAACCTGGCCGACGAGATGGGTCTCCTCCAGGAGCGCATCACCTCGACCCGCGGTCACTCGATCACCTCGATGCAGGCGATCTACGTCCCCGCGGACGACCTGACCGACCCGGCCCCGGCCACCACCTTCGCCCACCTCGACGCGACGACGGTTCTGTCCCGTCCGATCTCCGAGAAGGGCATCTACCCGGCCGTGGACCCGCTGGACTCCACGTCCCGCATCCTGGACCCGCGCTACATCGCGCAGGACCACTACGACGCCGCCATGCGCGTCAAGACGATCCTGCAGAAGTACAAGGACCTCCAGGACATCATCGCGATCCTCGGTATCGACGAGCTCGGCGAGGAGGACAAGCTCGTCGTCCACCGTGCCCGTCGCGTGGAGCGCTTCCTGTCCCAGAACACCCACGTCGCCAAGCAGTTCACCGGCGTCGACGGGTCGGACGTCCCGCTGGACGAGTCGATCGCGGCCTTCAACGCGATCTGCGACGGCGAGTACGACCACTTCCCGGAGCAGGCGTTCTTCATGTGCGGTGGCATCGAGGACCTCAAGGCCAACGCCAAGGAGCTGGGCGTCTCCTGAACTCCCTGAGTTCACCTGAGGGGGCGGGTGCGTCCCGCCCCCTCTTTCACGCCCACTAGACTTGTAACCAACACCCGGCCGAACCGCCGGGTGGTGACCCGAGGAGCCACCTTGGCTGCTGAGCTGCACGTCGCGCTGGTCGCGGCCGACCGAGAGGTCTGGTCCGGCGAGGCCACCCTGGTCGTCGCGCGCACCACGTCCGGCGACATCGGCGTCATGCCCGGTCACCAGCCGCTGCTCGGTGTGCTGGAGTCGGGCCCGGTGACCATCCGTACGAGTGAAGGTGGAACGGTCGTCGCCGCGGTGCACGGCGGTTTCATCTCGTTCGCGGACAACAAGCTGTCGCTGCTGGCCGAGATCGCCGAGCTGTCGGACGAGATCGACGTCCAGCGCGTGGAGCGGGAGCTGGAGCGCGCGAAGGCGGAGGGCGACGCCGCCGCCGAGCGCCGCGCGGACGTACGACTGCGTGCGGCGGCGACGAGCTGACCCCGCTCGGAGCTGTATGACGTCACTCAGCCGCGATCGGAACCGGAGCAATCCGGAGCCGGTCGCGGCTGAGGCAGATATGGATGATTTTTCCGTTCCGTGACCTAAAGCAAGCCGTGTTCGGTACTAGGAGACGAGGAGGTCGGTGTCGATGGTCCTCGCTCTGACTGTGTGCGGAGTAGTCGTGGCCCTGGTGGTGCTGGGGCTGTTCGTCTTCGGGCTGCGCCGCAGACTGATCCAGCGCTCCGGGGGCACCTTCGACTGTTCGTTGCGCTGGGACGTCCCCGAGAAACCCGACGCCAGCGGAAAAGGCTGGAGCTACGGTGTCGCCCGCTACAACGGCGACCGCATCGAGTGGTACCGCGTCTTCTCCTACGCCTACCGTCCCCGCCGCCTGCTGGAGCGCGCCGCGATCGAGGTCGCCGGCCGCCGCCTCCCCGAGGGCGAGGAGGAACTGGCCCTTCTCTCCGACGCCGTCGTGCTCACCTGTCTGCATCGGGGCACCCGCCTCGAACTCGCCATGAGTGAGGACGCGTTGACCGGTTTCCTGGCCTGGCTGGAGGCGGCACCGCCCGGGCAACGGGTCAATGTCGCCTGAGATCCGGCGAAGGATCCCTGCCGGGCACAACGAGCCGCCGCGGACGGGCTCGTGGACCGTCCGCGGCGGGGTGGGGCGGGCCGAGGGTCAGCTCAGTCCGCTGTTGATGGCGCTCACCAGCTCTCCGTTGCTGGTGTCGCCGCTGAACTCCCAGAAGAACGCGCCGCCCAGACCCTGGGACTTGGCCCAGCTCATCTTCCCGGCGACCGTCGACGGGGTGTCGTAGGACCACCAGTTGCTGCCGCAGTGGGCGTACGCCGTGCCGGCGACGGTGCCGGTGACCGGGCAGGACGTCTTGAGGACCTTGTAGTCCTCGATGCCCTGCTCGTACGTCCCCGCCGCGGCCCCCGTGGCGGTGCCGCCCGGCGCGTCCTGGGTCACGCCCGTCCAGCCGCGGCCGTAGAAGCCGATGCCGATGAGCAGCTTCGAGGCGGGGACCCCGATGGCCTTGTACTTGGCGATCGCGTCGGCCGTGGTGAACCCGGCCTTCGGGATGCCGGAGTACGAGGTGAGCGGGGAGTGCGGGGCCGTCGGGCCCTGGGCGTCCCACGCGCCGAAGAAGTCGTACGTCATCACGTTGTACCAGTTGACGTAGTTCGCGGCGCCCGCGTAGTCGGCGGCCTCGATCTTGCCGCCGGCCGAGCCGTCGGCGGTGACGGCCGCGGTGACCAGCTTGCTCGTGCCGAACTTGGCGCGCAGCGCGGACAGCACGTTCTTGAAGGCCGCCGCCCCGCTGGTGTCGCAGGACAGGCCGCAGGCGTTCGGGTACTCCCAGTCGATGTCGATGCCGTCGAACACGTCCGCCCAGCGCGGGTCGTTGACGAGGTTGTAGCAGGAGGCGGCGAACGCGGCGGGGTTGGCCGCGGCCTGGGCGAAGCCACCGGACCAGGTCCAGCCGCCGAAGGACCACAGCACCTTGATGTTCGGGTACTTGGCCTTCAGCTCGCGCAGCTGGTTGAAGTTGCCGCGCAGCGGCTGGTCCCAGGTGTCGGCGACCCCGCTGACGGACTGGTCGGCGGTGAACGCCTTGTCGTAGTCGGCGTACGAGTCGCCGATCGCGCACTGGCCGTTGGTCACGTTGCCGAAGGCGTAGTTGATGTGCGTGATCTTCGCGGCCGAGCCCGACGTCACCAGGTTCTTGACGTTGTAGTTGCGGCCGTAGATGCCCCACTCGGTGAAGTAGCCGAGTCTGACCTTGTCGCCGGTGGTCGGGGGAGGGGTCGTACCGCCGGTGGTGTGGACCGCGACCGCGGAGCTGGCCGGGCCGGTCTGGTTCGCGGTGTCGCGGGCCTGGACGGTGTAGGAGTAGTCGCTGCCGGCGGTCAGGCCGGTGTCGGTGTAGCTGGTGGCGGTGACGGTGGAGACGACCTTGCCGTCGCGCAGGACGTCGTAGTTCTTCACGCCCTTGTCGTCGGTGGCCGCGCTCCAGCTCAGCTTCACCGAGGTGTCGGTGATCGAGGACGCCGTCGGGGTGCCGGGCGCGGAGGGCGGGTTGTCGCCGGGGACGGTCGTACCGCCGTCACAACTGCCGCCGTTCAGCGTGCAGTTACTCGGCGAGCCGGAGCCGGTGCCGTTGAAGCCGAAGGAGACGGAGGCGCCGGGGGCGAGGGTGCCGTTGTAGGACTTGTTCTTGGCGGTCCAGTGGGTGCCGGAGCTGGTGACGTCGGCGTCCCAGGCCGAGGTGACGGAGGTACCGGAGGGGAAGTCCCAGGCGATCGTCCAGGAACTGATCGACGTGGAACCGGTGTTGGTGACCGTCCATTTGCCCTCGAAGCCGGTGCCCCAGTCCTGGGTCTTGGCGTAGGTGGCCGTAGCGGTGCTCGCGGCCTGGGCGGGGCTCGCGAGACCGACGAGTCCGGCCAGCGGGAGCAACAGCGTCGCGAACCCGGCCGCGGCTCTGTGTCTGAAGCGCATGTCGCGCCTCCTTAGGGGGAGTTGGGGCGTGACTGAGCCTTCACACCCACGGTGCCGCGAGAATAGAAAGGTCTGGACCACGGGTCAATAGGTCTGGACCACTCGGTCACCTCGGAACCACCGCTGCCGCGCGCCCTGCGGGGGCCCGTACCCTGACCGGGCGGCGAGCTGGGAGGGGTGTATGAGCGAGGCGGAACGTTCCGGGGCCGTGCTGGTCGTGGACGACGACGCGGCCATCCGGCGCTCCCTGGAACGCGGGCTCAGGCTGAGCGGATTCCGGGTCCGCACGGCGGACGGCGGCCGGGAGGCGCTGGCCACGGTCCGCGAGGCACCGCCCGACGTCCTGGTCCTCGATGTGTCGATGCCCGGCATGAGCGGCATCGAGGTGTGCGAACGGCTCCGCGCGGACGGGCTGGACCTGCCCGTGCTGATGCTCTCCGCGCTCGACGAGACCGCCGACCGTATCGCCGGGCTCCAGGCGGGCGGCGACGACTACCTGGTCAAGCCGTTCGCCCTGCAGGAACTGGTGCTGCGGCTGCGCGCCCTGCTGCGCCGTCGGCCGCCCGCGGGGGAGGTGCTCCGGATTGCCGGTCTGGTGATCGATCCGGGCGCCCGCACCGCCGAGCGCGACGGGCGGCCACTGGAGCTGACCCGCCGCGAGTTCGAGCTGCTGGAGGTGCTCGCCCGCAACGCCGGGCTCGTCCTCACCCGCGACCAGCTGCTGGAACGGGTGTGGGGCTACGACTTCGACGTGCGCACCGACGCCGTCGACACCTTCGTCAGCTATCTCCGGCGCAAGCTGGAGGCCGACGGCCGGCCCCGGCTGGTGCACACCGTGCGCGGAGTCGGCTTCGTGCTGAGGGACGAACCGTGAGGCTCTCCACCCGTATCGGGCTCGCGGTCGGCGTCACCGTGCCGCTGCTCGTCCTGGCCTCCGGCTGGCTGCTGCTCCGGCTGGTCAACCATGACCTGCGCAGCGCCGAGGACGACCATCTGCGCGCGCGTGCCACCGCCGTCGCCCCCGACGCCCGCGCCCTGCTGCGGGCCACCGCCGACAACCGCCCCAAGGCGGCCGACACCCGCGAACGGCGGCTGTTCAGCGCCGCCCTCGACGTCGGCGTACGCGTCACCGGCCCGGACGCCACCTTCAGCGGCGGCCCGCAGCCGGACGCCTCGGTGCCGTTGCCCGAGGGCACGAAGGGTCCCGTCACGGTGCGGGACGGCGCCGAGAGCTGGCGTGCGCTGGCCCGGACGATCACCACCCCGCGCGGCTCGGGCACCCTCTGGGTCTTCTCGCCCAACGCGGCCGACCAGGCCCAACTCCGCCTGGTACGGCGCCGGGTGGCCGTCACGACCCTGCTCGCCGTCCCGCTCTCCGGCCTGCTCGCCTGGGCGGTCGCCACCGGCGCGACCGGCCCGCTGCGGCGCCTGGGCCGTCGTACCGCCGGACTCGACCCCCGCACCAGCACCGCCCGGCTCTCCGACGAGCCGAGCGGGGTCACCGAGGTCGACGAACTCGCGGCCACCCTGCGCACGGTCCTCGCCCGCTACGACGAACAGGCCGCCCGTACCGCCGAGGCGCTGGACACCGCCCGCTCCTTCTCCTCGGCGGCCGCGCACGAACTGCGCACCCCGCTGATGAGTATGGGCACCAACCTCGACATCCTCGCCGCCCATCCCGACCTGCCCGAACCCGACCGCACCGAGGTCCTCGCCGACCTGCGCACCGAGCACGCCCGGCTGCTGAACCTGCTGGTCATGCTGCGCGAGCTGGGCCGCGGCGACCTGGTGGAGGCGGAGGCCTTCAAGGCCGTGGACGTCTCCGAGACGGCCGACGCCGCTGTGGCCGAGGCCCGACGGCGCGCCCCGGAGGCCCGGATCACGCTGGCCGCGGAACCCGGGCCGACGGTGCACGGCTGGGAACCGGGCCTGCGCCTGCTGCTGGACAACCTGCTGGCCAACGCCCTGGCCCACGGACGGGACGCGACGGGCCGGGCGACGGTGACGGTCGGGGTGCGGCGCGCGGGCGACCAGGTCGTCGTCACCGTCGACGACGCCGGCCCCGGGGTGCCTTTCGAAGCCCGCGCCCGGATCTTCGAGCGCTTCCGGCGTGGACCCGCCAGCTCCGGCTCCGGGCTCGGCCTGACGCTCGTCGCCCAGCAGGCGGCCCTGCACGGCGGGAGCGTCACGGTCGAGGACGGCCCCTCGGACGTGGGCGCCCGCTTCGAGGTGCGGCTGCCGTCATCCGGTGGCCCGCTGCCCGCGCACCGCGACTGGCTGATCGACACAGCCGGGACAAACCGGTCACAGAGTTTCCCCAAAGACGCTCCCTAGCCTCCCGGGCGGGCGGACGGACGAAGGGGCCGTCCGCGGAACGGAGGCTGAGATGTACGTACGACGACGCCGGCGCACGCTCCTCACCGGGGCGGCCGTGGCGGCGCTCCTGGCGGGGACCACCGGAGCGGCCGTCGCCGACAGCACCCCCGCGCCTTCCTCCACGCCGACCGGTGACGGCGCGCGGGCCCTGTGCAAGCGGGCCTCGAAGATCGACCACCGGATCGACCGGGCCCTGAAGCGGCTGAACGCGGGCGCCGGGCAGCGCGGCTCGATCGCCCGGCTGCAGCAGCGGGTGGACAACGCGAAGAGCGCCGGGCACTCCGAGATCGCCACCTACCTCCAGGACCGGCTGACCTTCCGCAAGTCCCTGGTGACGACGCTGGAGCAGCGCCAGAAGGACCTGGCCGAGGTGGAGAACTGGTGCAAGGATCACAACGGCGGCGCGAGCTGATGCGGCCGAAGGCCGCAGCCGCCGCTGTCGCGCTTCTGATCGCGCTGACCGCGGGCTGCGCCCACGACGCCGGTACGCCCCGGAAGGCCGCCGCCACTCCTTCCGGCTACGCGGAGATGCAACGGAAGCTGGCTGCCGCCGAGTCCGCCCTGGCCCGGGCCGACAAGGACGCGGCACAGGACCACTGAGAGAGGGGAGCGACCCGGCTCAGCGCTCCCCGCCGGGCACCCACAGCACATCTCCCGTCGCCTTGTTCGCCGTGCGCGCCAGGATGAAGAGGAGGTCGGAGAGGCGGTTGAGGTAGGTCGCGGTGAGGGGGTTCATCGCATCGGCGTGGGCCTCCAGGGCCGCCCAGGTGGAGCGCTCGGCCCGGCGGACGACCGTGCAGGCATGGTGGAGCAGGGCCGCGCCGGAGGTGCCGCCCGGAAGGATGAAGGAGCGCAGCTTCTCCAGCCGCTCGTTGAAGCGGTCGCAGTCCGCCTCGAGCTTGTCGATGTAGAACTGCTCCACCCGCAGCGGCGGGAACTCGGGGTTCTCCACCACGGGCGTCGACAGGTCCGCGCCCACGTCGAACAGGTCGTTCTGGACGCGGGTGAGGACCTTGACGACCTCCTCCTCCAGACCGCCCAGCGCGATCGCCGTGCCGATCACCGCGTTCGCCTCGTTGGCGTCGGCGTACGCGGCGATGCGCAGATCGGTCTTGGCGACCCGGCTCATGTCACCGAGGTTGGTGGTGCCCTTGTCGCCGGTCTTCGTGTAGATGCGCGTCAGATTGACCATGCGGCCAGCGTAATTACGCTCCGGCCGTCCGGAACACACGTGTGCCCACTGTCACGGCGAGCACCGAGAGACCGGCGGCCACCAGCGCGCCGTACTGCCGCGACCGTGCCCTTGTCGACGATCACCAAGCGGTCGGCGAGGGCGTCGGCCGCGTCCAGGTAATGGGTGGTGCGGAAGACCGTGGTCCCGTGTTCGGCGCGCAGCCGGCGGATCAGGTTCCACAGGTCGGCCCGGCTGCCGGGGGCGAGGCCGGTCGTCGGCTCGTCGAGGAACAGCACCCTGGGGCGGTGGGTGAGGGCCATCGCGATGTCGAGGCGTCGGCGCTGCCCACCGGAGAGCGCGCCGGCCTTGCGGTCGAGGAGGTCCGCGAAGTCCAGCTCGCGGGCCAACTCCTCGGCCCGGACGCCCGCCTGGTGCTTCGTCAGGCAGCAGGGCGGCCCTGGGTGACGAGCTCCTCCCGCACGCCGATGTTCGGGTCGACCCCGCCCGACTGGGCCACGTATCCGTACGCCCGTCGCCCCCCGACCGGATCGGTCACCAGGTCGCAGCCGGCCACCGAGGCCGTGTCGCCGGTCGGTGCGAGCAGGGTCATGAGCATCCGGAGGGTGGTGGTCCTGCCGGCGCCGTTCGGGCGGATGAAGCCGAGGATCTCGCCCTCGCGGACGGTGAGGTCGATACGGTGCCCCGGCGGGCGGCTGAGCGGTGATGAGGGCGATTCGGTTGGGGGCGCCGCAGTGCGTGCCCCCAATCGGGGGTCTTGGGGCGTGGGGGCGTGACAGCGCCCCCGCTCCCTCCTCACCGCCGGAGGCCCCCGCCGTGACGGTCGCCGAGATCGCCGAGGCCGCCGACGTCTCCGTAACACCGTCTACACCTGCTTCCCGGCGAAGGAGGACCTCTTCTTCGGGAGCTGCGCGAGGAGGTCGAGGCGGTGTCGCCGCGGGTCGGGCTCATCCCGTGACCGCCGGTCAGCTCGGCTGGGCGCACAGCACCGTGATGGGCGTCATCGGCCGTGAGATGGTCAAGGGGCGCAATCCACGCGAAGTGTCACGAGAGGTGCCGGCCCTCCTCGACGACATCGAGGAGCTGTTGAGTGGCAAGGTGCTCAACTACGCCGTCCGGGGCGCTGAATGACCCCTGCCGGTGTGATGTCCGTCAGATGAGACGTGACGCGCATTACTAACCCGTCACACAACCGGTCATCGGCGCTAGGGTCCGCCGGAGAGGCAACCTGAACAGGGTTCAAGGCGTTTCAAAGGGGAGTCGCACAGTGGCACGGAAGCTTGCCGTCATCGGTGCCGGCCTGATGGGTTCCGGTATCGCCCAGGTCTCCGCGCAGGCGGGCTGGGACGTCGTCCTGCGCGACGTCACCGACGAGGCACTGGACCGTGCCGTCGGCGGCATCCAGGCGTCGTACGACAAGTTCGTCGGCAAGGGCAAGCTCGAGGCACACGACGCCGACGCCGCCCTCGCCCGGATCACCACGACCACCGACCTGGACGCCGCCGCGGACGCCGACGTCGTCGTCGAGGCCGTCTTCGAGAAGCTGGAGGTCAAGCACGAGATCTTCCGCACGCTGGACAAGCTCGTGCGCGAGGACGCCGTGCTCGCCTCCAACACCTCCGCCATCCCGATCACCAAGATCGCGGCG
This sequence comes from Streptomyces sp. NPDC005799, assembly GCF_040630525.1. Lineage (NCBI taxonomy): Bacteria > Bacillati > Actinomycetota > Actinomycetes > Kitasatosporales > Streptomycetaceae > Streptomyces > Streptomyces sp. NPDC005799. Next base: position 65,991 of record NZ_JBEXXQ010000035.1, on the reverse strand, counting down.
GCCACCGAACGTCCCGAGCGGGTCGTCGGCGTCCACTTCTTCTCGCCGGTGCCGATGATGCAGCTCGTCGAGCTGGTCCGCGGCTACAAGACGAGCGACGAAACCCTCGCCACCGCGCGGGAGTTCGCCGAGTCCGTCGGCAAGACCTGCATCGTCGTCAACCGCGACGTGGCCGGCTTCGTGACCACCCGTCTCATCTCGGCGCTGGTCGTCGAGGCCACCAAGCTGTACGAATCCGGCGTGGCGAGCGCCGAGGACATCGACCTCGCCTGCAAGCTGGGCTTCGGCCACGCGATGGGCCCGCTGGCCACGGCGGACCTGACCGGGGTCGACATCCTGCTGCACGCCACCAGCAACATCTACACCGAGTCGCAGGACGAGAAGTTCGCGCCGCCGGAGCTGATGCGCCGGATGGTTGACGCCGGTGACATCGGACGCAAGAGCGGGCAGGGCTTCTACACGTACTGACACACCGGTGCGTCCAGCCACGGAAACCGCACAGCCACTGAAACCGCACAAGCCCCGGGAGCCTCACTCCTGGGGGTGAATTCGGTATCGGTTCGCTTACAGACGGCAACCACTTCGCCGCTGAAGCAGTCAGACGATGCACAGCCACCGTCATGGAGTACGCCACCGCACTCACGGGGAGCGCATATGTACATCAGGGGCGACCACGCCGAGCTGGTCGTCGGGGGCCGCCTCGACGTCCGCAGCGCGGCGGACGCCCGTACGGTCCTGCACTCGGCCGTCGACGACGGAGTCGGCGACCTGGTGCTCGACCTGTCCGAACTGGACTCCTGGGACGCCACCGGACTCGGGGTGATCATGGGCGTCCACCGGCGGGCCGGCCGCTGCGGCCGGCGCCTGGTGCTGCGCGAGGTACCCCCGCAGATGCAGCGCCTGCTGGTGGCCACCCGACTGCACCGGATCCTGGCGATCGAGGGGGGCATCGGGGTGGAGTCACTGCCCCGGGTGTGACGGCGGACCCGCGAGGGCACCCGGACGCTCCGGTTCCGAAACGTACGACACGTGCAATCCTCACCGGACTGTGACGTCTCGGACGGCGCGGTACCCCGGGCTGTCGGAGATACTGTGCGAAGGTTTAGGGTTCGGTCGCCCGCCACCCCGAGAACCCTCGAGCGGGCACCGGACCAGAAGCGACAGCGAGGTGTGCGGCAAGGCCGGGAGGGGCTGTATCGGCACACGAGCGCTTTTGGGGGGCTTGACCTATGGACCCGAACAACCGGGGACCCGAGGAGTACGGCCATGACGGCGACGGCGGTTCGCCGCGCCCGCGCCCGCCCAGGGACTCCCTCACATCCGACTTCGGACAGACTGCGCCCGCGCTCGCGCGTACGGTGCAGCTGGTCACCGGCGACTATCTGCTCACCGTCAACCCCGTCGACGGCAGCGAGATAGAGACCTGCCCGCCCGGGGAACGCCCGGGCCGGCCCGAGAAGCTCACCCCGGCCGAGCGCGCCGAGGTGGCCCGTGCCGCCAAGGCACCCGTCCCGCCCGGACCGGCCCTGCCCGTACTGCCGCTGCTGGAACGCCAGGACGACCGCGAGCGGCTGGTCCGCCTGCTCGCCCGCGGCCGCTCGGTACGCCTCACCGGCCCGGCCGGCTCCGGCCGCACCGCCCTGCTCGACCTGGTCGCCGAGGACTGCTCGGACCTCGCCCCCGACGGCGTCGTCCGCCTCAGCGGCTTCCACCGCACCGCCGACGAACTGCTCCTCGACCTCTTCTACAACGTCTACAACGCGCCGCTGCACCGCCCGGGACGGGACGAACTGCTCGGATTCGTCCGGGACATCGGCGCGGTCGTCGTCCTGGACGACATCGAGTTCGGCGGCGCCGCCCTCGACGAGCTGCTCGACGCGACGCCCGAGTGCGCCTTCGTGATCGGCGCCACACCCGACGTGCCCGCCCCGTCCGTCGACGCGGTCGTCGAGGAGGTCTTCCTCGGCGGTCTCGAGCGCGCGGGCGGCGTGGACATCATCGAGCGCACCGTCGGCCGGGCGCTCACCGAGGAGGAGGCCAACTGGGCCGGCGACCTCTGGTTCGAGTCCGAGGGTCTGCCGCTGCGCTTCGTCCAGGCCGGCGCCCTGCTGCGCCAGCGCGACCAGCAGCGGGCCGGCGCGAGCGCCGTCGACGAGTTCGGCGTCTTCGCCGACGCGCTGCCCGTCGACGCGCCCTTCGAGACACCCTTCGGCGTCGAGGAGAGCGACGACCTGCCGCTGCCCTCGCTCGGCGAGGCCGCCGCGCCCGCGCCGCTGCTCGCCTCGCGGCTCAGCGACTCGGCCCGCGCCACGCTGCGGTTCGCCGTGGCGCTCGGCGGCGAGCTCCCGCACCAGGCCCACCTGCCCGCCCTCGTCGGCGACACCCACGCGGACGCGGCCCTCGGCGAACTGGCCTCCTGCGGACTGGTTTCGCCGGTCGGCTCCCGCTACCGCCTCGCGGCCGGTGTGCTGCAGCAGCTGGAGGCCGCCGGGTACGGCGACGACATCGAGGCCCGCGCGCTGACCGCCGCCCAGCACTACGCCTGGTGGGCCGGGCACCCCTCGGTCACCCCGGAGCGCGTGTGCGCCGAGGCCGACGCCCTGCTCGCCGCCCTCGCGGTCCTGGTGCCGGTGACGACCCCGCCCGGAGAGGACGAGGAGGCCGTCACCGTCCAGCTGGCCCGTACGGCCGCGCCCGCCTTCGCGGCCGGGCTGCACTGGAGCGCCTGGGACCGCGCCCTGCGGTCCGGCACCGAGGCCGCCCGGCTGGCCGGAGAGGTCGCCGAACAGGCCTACTTCCACCATGAGCTGGGCGTCCTCGCGATCTGCGGCGGGGACTTCGAGCGGGCCCGCACCGAGCTGGAGACCTCCCTCGGGCTGCGCGGCGCGATATCCGACAAGCGTGGCACGGTGGCCGGCCGCCGCGCCCTCGCCCTGGTCGCCGACCGGACCGGCACGGCGCCGGGCTTCGTGGCGACGGCGGGGGAGGAGGTGCCGGACGCGCGCTACGAGGAGTCCCAGTCGCCCCCGGGCGGGGTGCCCGCCGCCTTCGGGGCGGTCGCGGCCCTGCCGCCGCCGACCGGCGAGACCTCGACGATCGTCGTCAACCGCGCGGCGCCGGGCCCGGGGACACCGCCCAAGGCCCACCGCGCCGGCATTCGCGGGCTCGCCCGGCGCAACCTCGTCGCGGCGGGTGCCGGCGCGCTGCTGGTGGCGGTGCTCGGCACGGTGGTGACGCTGGGCGCGACCTCCAACAACGACGCCAACAACCCCTCCGACAAGGTCGGCGTCAACCCGTCCGCCAGCCAGGGCGTGGACGATGGCTCCCTGGGCGCGGACACCCCGAAGAACGGCAAGGGCAACGGCTCCGGCGACACGGGCACGGCGACGAGCCGCCCGAGCGACCCGGGCCCCGACGGCACGTACGGCACCTCGGACGACCCGACCCCGCCGTCCTACGGCAACACCCCGTCGGACAAGCCGAGCGGGACCAGGGGGTCGGGGGGCGGCACGACGTCGTCGCCTTCGCACTCGACGACTCCGAGGCCGTCGACCTCGACCAGCCCCACGCCGTCCCACTCGTCGACTCCGACCCCGACGCCCACGCCGTCCGACTCGGCGACGTCCCAGCCGCCGTCGGACACTCCGACCACCTCCACCTCCGCCAGCGGCCCCGCCTCCAGCGCCCCCGCTTCGTCGAGCGCCCCGGTCGGCACGACCAGCGGTCCGGGCACGCCGAGCGGTTCGGCGGGCTCGGTGATCTGAGGCCGAGACACACGGAGGGGGCCGGGTTCGTACGGACGAACCCGGCCCCCTCGGCCGTAGAGGAAGAACCCTCTCTCAGAACAACCGCAGCTTGTCGTCCTCGATGCCCCGCAGGGCGTCGTAGTCCAGGACCGCGCAGCCGATGCCGCGGTCCGTCGCGAGGACGCGGGCCTGGGGCTTGATCTCCTGGGCCGCGAAGATGCCGCGGACAGGGGCGAGATGGGGATCGCGGTTCAACAGCTCGAGGTAGCGCGTGAGCTGCTCCACACCGTCGATCTCACCGCGCCGCTTGATCTCGACGGCGACGGTCCGACCCTCGGAGTCCCGGCACAGGATGTCGACCGGGCCGATGGCCGTCATGTACTCGCGGCGGATGAGGGTGTAGCCGTCGCCCAGGGTCTCGATGCGGTCGGCGAGCAGTTCCTGGAGGTGTGCTTCCACGCCGTCCTTGATCAGGCCGGGATCCACGCCCAGTTCGTGCGAGGAGTCATGGAGGATCTCCTCCATCGTGATGATCAGCTTCTCGCCCGCCTTGTTGACGACGGTCCACACGCCTTCCTCCTCGCCGCTGCCCTCCTTCAGCGTGCAGGGCGGAGACATCCAGTTCAGGGGCTTGTACGCACGGTCGTCCGCGTGGATCGAGACGCTGCCGTCCGCCTTCACCAGGATCAGGCGGGGCGCCGGGGGGAGATGGGCGGTGAGCCGGCCCGCGTAGTCGACGGAGCATCGGGCAATGACGAGACGCATGGTCGGCAACGCTACTCGACGGGTGCCTGTGCACGCGATTCGCCCCGGAAGTACTGGGTCAACCCCTGTTCATTTATGGCCGATTGTGTGCCCAAAGAGACCGCCCCATGTGCGCATTCTGCTGGTGCCGTCACCGTCCGTTGCATACCGTAGTGACCGGGAGGTCGCGATGCGTATACAGCGCGTGTTCGAAGTCGCGGACTCCCTTATCTGTCCGGCAACCCCTGTCAACCACGGGGGTGCGAGAGGAGAACCCATGTCGCTCGACGTCTCACCGGCCCTACTCGAACAGGCCGAGCGAGGCGAGGTCGACGAAGCAGCTTTCGTCGACTGCGTCCGGACCTCCCTGCCCTACGCATGGGAGATGATCAGCTCCCTGGTGGCCCAGCTGAAGGTGGACGGTGGACAGTTCGCCGACAACCAGACGCCCCCGCCGGACGAGCAGGCACGCGGTCAGTTGCTGCGTGCGCTCGCGAGTGACGCGATACGCGGCGCCCTGCAGCGGCACTTCGGTGTGCGGCTGGCCTTCCAGAACTGCCACCGGGTGGCGGTGTTCCCGCTGGACTCGTCCGTCGACGAGACCCTGGCCCGCTTCACCTCGGTGCGCAGCCAGTTGCTCAACCAGTCCCCGGAGTTCCGGGACTGCTGAGCGGCACGTCGCAGGCTTGCCGCTCCATACGCGGGAGGTGCATCAGTACTGGGGCGGCAAGCTCCGTGCAGAACAGCACAGTTCGAGATCAGCCGAGGTGGGGCAGGACCTCGGCGCCCAGCCGCCGTACGTTCTCCTCGGTGGCCGCCAGATCGCCCGAGCCCTCGACCAGCAGGGCGAAGCGGGAGATGCCCGTCCGCTCACTGGTCGCCGTGAGCCGGTCGACGCACAGCCGCGGGGTGCCCACCGGGTGCAGCCCGCAGAGCAGTTCGGTGTACGCCAGCGGGTCGCGCATCTGCCGGGCCCGCCCGTCCACCGTGACATGGGCCTCGAGCCCCTGCCGCAGCCAGCCCGGCATCGCCTTCGTCAGCGCCTCCACCGCGTCCGTGCGCCGGTCCGCGATCTGACAGACGCCGGCCGAGACATGGGGCGCGTACAGGACCCGCTCCGGCGCCTGCCCGGCCGCGCGCGCCGACTGCCGCCACAGCGCGACCATCTCGGCCTTCTCCTCGTCGCCCACATGCATCCCGACCAGCATCGGCAGTCCGCGCTCGGCCGCCAGCCGCACACTCGCCGCCGAGGTGCAGGCGACGACCACCTCGGGGCCCGGCTCACCCGACAAGGATTCCGACGGCCTGGGGACCACGGGCACTTCACGGAAGCTGAAGCGCTCCCCGGCGGCCCCGACCGAGGCTTCACGCAGCCAGCGCACCAGCAGATCGAGTGATTCCGGGAACCCCTTCTCGTACGCCGCGAGGCCGGAACCGAAGACCTCCAGATCGACCCACGGGCCGCCGCGCCCCACGCCCAGTGAGAAGCGGCCGCCGGAGGCGATGTGCAGCAGCGCCGCCTGCTCGCCGAGCGCCACCGGGTGTGCGGTGGGCAGCACGCTGACCGCCGTGCCGACCCGGAGCCGGCTGGTGCGGCCCAGCAGCAGAGCCGCGAGGGTGATCGCCGACGGGCAGGTCCCGTACGGCACGAAGTGGTGCTCGGCCAGCCAGACCGAGTCCAGACCGGCCTCCTCGGCGACCTCGGCCGAGCGGATCGCGCGGTGCAAGGCCTCCCCGTGACCCTGGCCCGGGAACTGGGCCGCCAACACGAACGTTCCTACGTGCATTGCCTTTTCCTGCTTCCTTGGCTCCGACGCGGAGCTCCCCCACCCGGCATAACCGTCCGACACGTGCCGAGGACACGGCCTGGCGAAGAGATTTGCGGATTGTCTGCAGAATGGGTGGCCGCAGTGGGGACTTGAGGGGGTTGGTCCCCTACGCGTACCCCTGTCCTGGACCCGTAGGCTGGATGCGGCCCCAGCTTCCTGTATAGCCCCGTGAGGTGTTCCGTGTCCCCGCGTCGCAACCGACCCAAGGGAGCAGATCCGTCGTCCTCCTCCGGCCGGAGCGCCGAGGACGACCGCCCCGGCCGCTACGGCGGCTGGCAGTCGACGGAGAACTGGCAGGGCGAGGAGTGGAGCGTGCGCCATGTGGCGGGCGCGAGCGCGCAGGGCAAGACGTACCGCTGCCCGGGCTGTGACCAGCTCATCGCCTCCGGCGTCCCGCACGTGGTGGCCTGGCCGGAGCACGCGGGGGTCGACGACCGGCGGCACTGGCACAAGGCCTGCTGGAACGCGAAGGACCGCCGCACCACGCGGGTGCAGCGGTCCCGTAACGCGCCGAAGTTCTGAGCCGGTTCCGGCCGTCTGCTAGACGTCGCGCTTCTGCAGCAGCGACACCGCGCCGGCGAAGGCGGCCGCGGTCACACCCAGGGCGATCCACAACGGGTCCCAGCCGGTGGGGCCGTCGTTGGTGAGGGATGTGGTGTAGAACACGCTCATCTGGCTCGGGATCGAGTAGTTGAACAGGGCGTCGCGCAGTCCGCTCAAAGACTCCGAGAACATGAACAGGGCGAGCACCAGCGGGGCCAGCACGAGGCCGATCATGATGGTGATGGCGCCCGCCGAGTGCCGGATGACGGAGCCGAGGACGAGCGAGAGCAGGCCGAGCAGCGCGACGTACAGCGAGATGCCGAGCGTGCCCTTCAGCCACTCCTGGGTGGAGGGGGACCTGGCCCCGCTGAGGATGGAGGCGTCCGCGAGGGCGACGAGCAGCACGGACACGAAGGTCACCGAGAAGGCGACCGCGAAGAACACGATGGCTTTCGCCGCGAGCACCCGGCTGCGGGACGGGCAGGCCGTCATCGTCGTCCGGATCATGCCGGTGCCGTACTCGGAGGCGGTGGTCAGCACGCCGAGCGTGATGATGCAGATGCTGCCGAGCAGCAGGCCGAACACGCCGAAGGACAGCGGGTTGTCGCTGGCCAGGCTGCCGTCGGAGGCGTTGGCCTCGACCAGCGCGGCGACCAGCAGACCGATCCCGACGACCAGTACGAGGAACACGCCGAGCGTCCACATCGTGGAGCGCACCGACCTGATCTTCGTCCACTCCGAGGCGATCGCGTGCCCGAGGTGCGTGCGCACGACGGGGATCGGCGAGGTGTAACCGCCGTACGGCGAACCGGCCGCGCCACCCTGCCAGTCGGGTACGGCGGCCTGCGGCATCGGGGGCTGCGGGGTACTCATCGTGCGTCCTCGGGCTTGGTCAGGTCGGCGGGAGCGGCGGACGGGGCGGAGGCCGGGGCGGCGTCCTGCGGCGCGGACGGCCGCGCGGCATCCGTCGGCTGGGCGGACGGCTGTGGTGGTGCCGGAGTCGTGGCGGCGGCCGGGGCCTGCTGTGGCGCCTGGGACGGCTGGGGCGTCGGCTGGGCGTAGGGGTTGGGCTGGTCCGCGCCCGGGGCTCCCGAGGTGCCGTACGGGCCCGTAGGAGGCTGTCCCGCGCCGCCGTAAGGACCCGGCATCGCGAAAGGCCGGCCGCCGTGTCCCGGCGGGGGTGGGGCGTACCAGCCGGGCTGGCCCTGGCCGGGGACCGGGACCGGGGGCTGGGCGCCGGGCGGGAGGGGCTGCATCAGGCCCTCCTTCTGGTCGACGGTCGAGCGGTAGTCGACCGCGCCCTGCGTCATCCGCATGTACGCCTCCTCCAGCGAGGCCTGATGCGGGGACAGCTCCCACAGCCGTACGTCGGCGTCGTGCGCGATGTCGCTGATGCGGGGGAGCGGAAGTCCCGTGATCCTGAGCGCGCCGTCCTGCTCCGGCAGCACGTGCCCGCCCGCCTCGGTCAGCGCGGACGTCAGCTTCTCGCGCAGCTGCGGCTCGGTGTCCGGAGTCCGCACGCGCGCGAAGTCGGCGGAGTTCGCGGAGATGAAGTCCTTCACGCTCATGTCGGCGAGCAGCTGCCCACGCCCGATGACGATGAGATGGTCGGCGGTCAGCGCCATCTCGCTCATCAGGTGCGAGGAGACGAAGACCGTACGGCCCTCCGAGGCGAGCGCCTTCATCAGGTTGCGCACCCACAGGATGCCCTCGGGATCGAGCCCGTTGACCGGCTCGTCGAAGAGCAGCACCTGGGGATCGCCGAGCAGCGCGACGGCGATGCCGAGCCGCTGCCCCATGCCGAGCGAGAAGCCCTTGGACCGCCGCTTCGCCACGTCCTGCAGGCCGACCACGCCGAGCACCTCGTCGACCCGGCGGGCCGGGATGCCGGACAGCTGGGCGAGGCACAGCAGGTGGTTGCGGGCCGAGCGGCCGCCGTGCACGGCCTTGGCGTCCAGCAGCGCGCCCACCTGGCGGGGGGCGTTCGGCAGCTTGGGGTACGGGTAACCGCCGATCGTCACCTGCCCCGCCGTGGGGTTGTCCAGCCCGAGGATCATCCGCATCGTCGTCGACTTGCCGGAGCCGTTGGGCCCCAGGAAGCCGGTGACGGCCCCGGGCCGCACCTGGAAGGACAGGTTGTACACAGCGGTCTTGTCGCCGTACCGCTTGGTCAGGCCGACAGCCTCGATCATGCTCCGCACCCATCGAAAGGTTCAGGACAGCGGGGCACACGCCCCCGTAAGGGTTAGGAGGATATCGAGGCGCTGACGGTTCCGCTCAAGAGGAAGTAAAAGGCCGGCCGCCGACCGTCCGCTTTCGGGCGTCCCGTCGGCCCAGCTCAGGCGTCCCGTCGCGTCAGCAGCACGTACCCGCCGGCGAGCGCGGCCACCACCCACAGCGCCATGATCCCGAGGCCGCCCCAGGGCCCGTACGGCGTGTCGTCGTCGATTCTCGGCACCACCTGCATGATCTTGCTGCCCGCCTGGTCGGGCAGGTACCGGCCGATCTTCTTGGTCGCCGACACATTGCCCAGGATGTTGGAGATCAGGAAGAAGAACGGCATCAGGATCCCGAGGGACAGCATCGGCGAGCGCAGCATCGCCGCGACGCCCATCGAGAACACCGCGATCAGGGTCATGTAGATCCCGCCGCCGATCACCGCTCGCAGCACGTGCGGGTCGCCGATCGAGGCCCGGTGCGAGCCGAGCATCGCCTGACCGAGGAAGAAGGCGACGAAGCTGGTCACCATGCCCACGGCCAGGGCGAGCCCGGTCGCCACCGCGATCTTGCTGAACAGGAAGGTGCCGCGCTGCGGTACCGCGGCCAGCGAGGTGCGGATCATGCCGGTGCTGTACTCGTTGGAGACGACCAGCACCCCGAACACGATCATCGCGAGCTGACCGAGGGTCATGCCGGCGAAGCTGATGAAGGTCGGGTCGAAGGAGAGCCGGTCCTTCGCGCTCATGTTGTCGAACTCGTTCTTCGACAGTGCCGAGATCAGCATGCCGAGGGCGACGGTGACGACCACCGCGAGGGAGAGCGTCCACACGGTCGAGGCCACCGACCGGATCTTGGTCCACTCGGACCGTACGACCTGGATCGCGGCCATGCTCAGCTCCTGTTCCAGCCCTCGCCCCACGGCCGGGGCTGGTCGACGGGCGTGTCGGTGTGTGCGTGGTACTCGACCGACTCGGCGGTCAGCTGCATGAACGCCTCCTCCAGGGAGGCCTGCTGGGGGCTCAGCTCGTGCAGCACGATCTGGTGCTGCGCGGCCAGCTCCCCGATCTGCTCGGCCTTGCCGCCGTCCACCTCCAGCGCCCCGCTGCCGGCCTCGACGACCGTCACGCCCGCCTGGTGCAGCACGTCGAGCAACCGCTCGCGCTGCGGGGTGCGGACGCGGACGTACGACCGCGAGTTGCGCTCGATGAAGTCGGCCATGGACGTGTCGGCGAGCAGCCGCCCCTGTCCGATGACCACGAGGTGGTCGGCGGTCAGCGCCATCTCGCTCATCAGGTGACTCGACACGAAGACCGTCCGCCCCTGCGCGGCGAGGGACTTCATCAGGTTGCGGATCCAGTGGATGCCCTCGGGGTCGAGCCCGTTGACCGGTTCGTCGAACATCAGGATCCGCGGATCGCCCAGCAGCGCGCCCGCGATGCCGAGCCGCTGGCCCATGCCCAGCGAGAACCCCTTGGCCTTCTTCTTCGCGACCGCGGTGAGGCCCACGGTGTCCAGCACCTCGACCACCCGGCTCTTCGGGATGCCGTTGCTCTGGGCGAGGCAGAGCAGGTGGTTGTAGGCGCTGCGGCCGCCGTGCATGGCCTTGGCGTCCAGCAGGGCGCCGACGTACGTCAGCGGGTCCTTGAGGCGGTCGTAGTGCCGGCCGTCGATGCGTACGTCGCCCGCGGTCGGCCGGTCGAGCCCCAGCATCATCCGCATCGTCGTCGACTTGCCGGCGCCGTTGGGCCCGAGGAAACCGGTCACGATGCCGGGTCTGACGGTGAAGGTGAGGTTGTCGACCGCCACTTTCTCGCCGTACCGCTTGGTCAGCCCCTCGAGCTCGATCATGCGGCCACGTTAGGACGGCGGTTGGGCGAGTGCCACCCGGGCGGGCAAACAGAGGGCGACGCCACGGGCAACGTCCGCCGACCACGCCAAGAGGCCCGCACCTCCGGGGGAGACGGTACGGGCCTCTGAGCGTGCTGCTGATTACCGGGACTGCTGCGCCGGGACCCCGCGGGAGATCGGCTCGTCCTCGGCCGGCGAACCGGCGGCGGCCACGGCCGCACCGGTCAGCGTCGCGAGCATCTCGCGGACGTTCGTCAGCTGGGCGTTGATCGAGTCGCGGCGGTTGGTCAGCGCGGCCAGCTCACGCTCGGATTCCGAACGGATCCGGTCGGCCTTGGCGTTGGCGTCGGCCACGATGTCCTCGGCCTGGCGCTGAGCGGTCTCCACCGTCTGGCGGGCGCGGCGCTCGGCGTCGGTGCGCAGCTTCTCCGCCTCCAGGCGCAGCTGCTCGGCGCGGTGCTCGATCTCCGCGAGACGCTTCTCGGCCTTCTGCTGACGCGAGGCCAGGTCGCGCTCGGACTGCTCCCGGCGCTTGGCCAGGTTCGTCTCGAAGTCGGCGGCGGCCTGCGCGGCCTTGGCGCGGGTCTCCTCGAAGAGGGCGTCCGCCTCCTCACGCTTGGACTGCGCGTCCTTCTGCGCCTCGGAACGCAGCTGCGAGGCGTCGCTCTTGGCCTTCTCGACGATCCGGACGCCCTCGTCCTCGGCCTTGGCCTTGCGCTCCGCCGCGAACGATTCTGCGTCGTTGCGGACCTGCTGGGCCGCCGACTCGGCGAGCTCGCGGTGCTGCTCGGCCGCGCGCCTGGCCTCCTCGCGCAGATCCTTGGCCTCTTCCTCGGCGAGGCGCAGGATCTTCTCGACACGCGCGCCGAGACCGGCGTACGACGGCTCCGCGTCGCTTACCTGAGCCTGGGCGTTCTGCGTCTCGAGGTGGAGCTCCTCGATGCGCTTTTCCAGAGCGGTGATGCGGGCGAGAGCGCTGTCACGGTCGGAGACGAGCTTGGAGATGCGTTCGTCCACCTGAGCGCGGTCGTACCCACGCCGCACAAGCTCGAAGCCGTAGGGGGAAGTGTCGCTCATGGGGTTCCTGTCAAATGAGACCGGTGAGGTGATAGGGGGAATCCTAGGGGCCGAAGCGGTGTGTCATCGAGCGGATACGTGTTTGATCTGGAGAATGACACCCCTTTTGAGTGGCTAACCCTGGGACGGCTTGCCAAAAACTTGGTCAAAGGCCCCAGACCGCACCTGAATTGCTGTCGATCAGCTGTCCGACTAGCCGTCCGACGGCTTACCCGAACGAGGTGCGCCGACCGTCGCCCCCGCCTTGACGCCACCGTCCTTGCCCCCGGCGGGAGCCTCGAAGGACTCCAACGCCTCCAGCACGTCCTGGACCCGGGAGATCTCGGCGTTGATGTCCTCGCGCCGGCGCACCAGGATCTCCAGCTCGCGCTTGCCCTCCTCGACCGTGGCCCTGGCCTCGCGGATCGCCTCGGCCTTCAGCTCCTCGGCCTCCCTCACGAGCGCCGCCTTCTTCTGCTCGGCCTCCTTCAGCAGGCCCTCGGCCTTCTTCACCGCGGCGATACGGACCTTGCCCGCCTCGGAGTTGGCCTCCGAGACCAGCTCCTTGGCCTTCGCCTGCGCCTTGGCCAGCTGCTCCTCGGCGGCCTTGATGAGCGCGTCGCAGCGGTCGCCGGTCGACTTCATCGTCTCGGCGGCCTCGCGGCGGGCCCGCTCGTGCAGCGCCTCGATCTCGCCCGTGATGCGGTCGCGCAGCTCCTCCGCGCGCTCGCGGATCTGGGTGGCGTCCCGGCGCGCGCCGACCAGCAGCTCGTCCGCGTCCGTACGGGCCCGTTCCACCAGCGAGTTGCCCTCGACCGTCGCCTCGGAGACCAGCCGGTCGGCCTCCGTGCGGGCCGCGCCCACCATCGAGTCGGCCTGCGCCTCCGCGTCGGCGGTGGTCTTGTGGGCCTGCTGCTGTGCCTCTGTCAGCAGCTTGTCCGCCTCGGCCGTGGTCTCCGTGATGAGCGTGTCGACCTGCTCGGCCACGTCCTGGCGCCGCTTGTTGGCCTCCCTGCGCACCTCGTCCAGCGTCCGCTCGGCCTCCTCGCGCGCGGAGTTGACCAGCCGTTCGGCCTCCGCCGCCGCCTCGGACCTGACCCGCTCGGACTCGCTGCGGATCCGCTCCGCGTGCCGCTGGGCCGCCCCGATCGTCTCCGCGGCCTCGGCGCGCAGCCGCTCCGCCTCCCCGGTGGCGTCCGCGAGCAGGTTCTCCGCCTTGGCGACCGCCTCGGCCCGCACCCGCTCGGCCTCCGTGACCGTGTCGTTGCGCAGCCGGTCGGTGTCCCGGATCGTCTCCGTGGTGAGCCGCTCGGCCTCGTTGCGGGCCTCGGTGATCAGGGTGTCGGCCTGCGTCGCCGCGTCCGAGCGGATGCGGTTGGCGTCCTCACGGGCGTCCGCCCGGGCGCGCCCGGCCGCCTGCTCGGCCTCGGCGAGGGCGTCGGAAGCCTCCGTACGCACCCGCTGGGCGTGCTCCGCCGTCTCCGAGCGCAGCCGCTCCGCCTCCGCGATCGCCTCGCCGACGGTGCGCTCGGCCAGCGCCTTCGCCGCGTCCGTCTCCTCGGCCGCCTCGCGCCGGATGCGGCCCGCGTCCTCGCTGGCCCGCTCCCGCTCGGCGTACGCGTCGGCGCGGACCCGGTCCGCCTCCTCCTGCGCCTCGCGCCGGGTGCGGTCGGCCGCGTGCTCGGCGGCGCTGCGCAGCCCGGTGATCTCCTCCTGGGCCTGCTCGTGCAGCCCGGCCACCGAGTCCCGTACCTGCTGGGCGTGCTGCTCGGCCGCCGACACCATCTCGTTCGCGCGCCGGTCGGCCTCCTCGACCAGCCGGACCGCCTCGGCCTGCGCCTCCTCGACCCGGTTGCGGGCTGAGGCCAGCAGTTCCTCGCTCTGCTCGCGGGCCCGCTCACGCTCCTGGCCGGCCTCGGCCCGTGCGGCACCGAGGGTGTCCTCGGCCTCGCGCCGGCGCCGGTTGGCCTCCTCCTGCGCGGCGGCCAGCGTCTCGGAGGCCTCCGCGCCCAGCCGCTCGGCCGCGGCCAGCGCCTCGGCCCGCATCCGGTCGGCCGCGTCCTGCGCCTCCGACTTCAGCCGCTCCGCCTCGGCCGCCGCCTCCGAACGCAGCCGTACGGCGATGGCCTCGCCCTCGGCACGCGAGGCGGACGCGTCCGACGCGGCCTCGTCCCGCAGGCGTTCGGCCTCCGCCTCGGCCTGCTGCTGCAGCGTACGGATGCGTTCGGTGGCCTCGGCGCGCAGCCGCTCCGTCTCCTCGACGGTCTCCCGGCGGATACGGGAGGCTTCCTCGCGGGCGTCGGTCAGCGCCTGCTCGGCGGCGGCGAGGCGGTCCTCGGCCTCCGTGTGCAGCCGCGTCAGCTCGTCGGCGGCCTCCGCCCGGCGGGCCTCTATCGCCCGCTCGGTCTCCTCGCGCAGCTCGAGCGCGGCCCGCTCGGCGTCGGCCCTGATGCCCTCGGCCTGCTCGACGACCTCCTCGCGGTGCCGCTCGGCCTCCTGGCGGGTGCGCTGCAGGGTCTCCTCGGCCTGCCGGCGCAGCGTGGTCGCCCGCTCGATGGCCTCCGTACGGACCTTCTCGCTGTCCGTGGTGGCCTTCTGGCGCAGCTCGTCCGCGTCCTGCCGGGCCTTCGACAGCAGCTCCTCGGCGGTCTTGGCCGCCTCCTCGATCTGCGCCACGGCCTCCTTGCGGGCCTCCGCGCGGATCTTCTCGCCCTCCGCGACCGCGTCGGCGCGCAGCTGCTCGGCCTCGCCGCGCAGCCGGCGGGCCTCCTCCTGCAGCTCGACCGTCTTGGCGCGGTACTCCTTGGTGTCGTCCTTGGCGGCGCCCTTGAGCTGCTCGGCCAGGTCGTGCGCCTCGGCGCGCAGCCGGTCCGCCTCGGCCTCGGCCTCGGAACGGATCCGCTCGGCCTCCTCGGCGGCCGCCTTGGTGGTGTTCCGCGCGTCCTCCTGCGCCCTGTTGAGGACGTCCTCGGCCGTCTTGGCCGCCTTGGACAGCTGGGTCGCGCTCTCCTCGGCGGTGATCGTGCGGGCCTTCTCGGATGCCTCGGCGACGATCCGCTCTGCCTCGGCGCGGGCGTCCGCGACGACCTGCTCGGCGTCCGCCTTGGTGGCCTCCGCCTCCTTGGTGGCCTCGCTGACCAGCCGGGCGACCTGCTCCTTCGCCGTGCGCGTGCGCTGCTCGTTGGCCGACTCGGCGCTCGACAGGGCCTTCTCGGCCTGTGCGGTGGCCTCGGTGACCAGCTTGTCCGCCTCGGCCTGCGCCTTGCGCAGCGCCTCCTCGGCCTCCGCCATGCGCTGTTCGGCGGCCCGGCTCAGCTCCTGTGCCTGGCGGCGGGTGCTGTCGGACTCGGTGGCGGTCGACGAGCGCAGCTGCTCGGCGTGGTCGGTGGCCTCCTGGGCCTGCGTGGAGGCGGCGTTGAGCAGCCGCTCGGCGTCCGTGCGGGCCCGGCGCAGGATCTGCTCGGCCTCCGCGCGGGCCGCCTCGGCGTCGGTCTGCAGCCGCTCGCGGGCCTCCCGGGTCAGCCGCTCGGCCTCCGCGCGGGCGGCCGCCATGGCCTGCTCGGCCTCGGCACGGGACTCCTCCAGCAGCCGGCGCGCCTGGGACTCCGTACGGGCGCGCAGCTGTTCCGCCCACGCCACGTTCTCGTTGACGTGCGACTCGACGGTCTGCCGGCGCTCCGCGAGCTCCTGGTCCAGCTGCTGACGGCGGGTGACCGCCTCCTGGTGCAGCTCCGCCTGCAGCCGCGCGGCCTGCTCGGCGTGCTCCTGCAGGATGCGCTGGGTCTGCGCCCTCGCCTGGCTCAGCTCGCGCTCGGCGTCCTGGCGCAGCTGGTCGGCCTGGATCTGGGCGTTGCGCAGCAACTGCTCGGCCTGGTAGCCGAGGTCGCCGCCGCCGAAGTCGGGGCGGGACATGATGGTGCGGCGCGCCTCGTGCAGCTTGGCGCGCAGCACCTCGACCTGGTAGCCGAGGTCCTCGGCGTGCTGGATCGCCTTCTCCCGCTCGGTCTTCAGCCGATCCATCTCGGCCTCGAACCGAGAGAGGTGGTCGACGTCAGCCGCCGGCTCTCGCTCCTGGCGTTCGTAGCCCCGCACTGCGCGGTCCCATCCGTCCCCTGGTCGCAGGTCTGCCCATACGAGCTCCGTCCTCCGCCGAACGGGGCCCCCGGGGAATGGTGTCAGATCAACGGCGGAGCATGGGCTGCTGCCCCGACGCTCGCCCCCCGAAACCCGGACCCCGGCGTGCGGCCACCCCTCGCTTGGGGAGCGACCGCCCCCAACCCTACCGGCCCCTATGTACGAGGGTCAGTGCTCAGGTGACTCAACAGGCGCCGATGTGACCAGTTCTGTCAGTACTCCATGGCAATCCTTGGGGTGCAGGAACGTGATCCGTGACCCCATGGAGCCGCGTCGCGGCTCTTCGTACAGCACCCGGACGCCCTTGTCCTTGATGTCGGCGGCGTCGGCGTCCACGTCCGCGGTGCCGAAGGCGATGTGATGGACACCCTCGCCGTTCTTGTCGAGCCACTTCGCGACGGTCGAGTCCGGCCGCGTCGGCTCGAGAAGCTGCAGGTAGGAGGCGCCGCCGTCCGAGGTCTCGTTGATCTTGAGCATGGCCTCGCGGACGCCCTGCTCCTCGTTGACCTCGGAGTGGAACACCTCGAAGCCGTATGTGGCCCGGTAGAACTCGACGGTCTTGTCGAGGTCGAAGCAGGCGATCCCGATGTGGTCGATTCGCGTCAGCATGTTTGTCAGTGCAGCGCTCTTCGGATGGTTACGCAACGTGCGCGCGATCACACCGACGGCCCGATGACGGCACGGAGTGCCACTCAGTACCTTTGAAGTAAACCCTCGTTCACTCCTCGGCAGTGCAGCCGGTAAGGGGATCGCAGCTCATGTCTGGATCGAACAGCACGACCTCGGTGATCGTCGCGGGCGCCCGTACGCCCATGGGGCGGTTGCTGGGCTCGCTGAAGTCCTTCTCCGGAGCCGACCTCGGCGGCTTCGCGATCAAGGCCGCCCTCGACCGTGCGGGGATCGGTGGCGACCAGGTGCAGTACGTCATCATGGGCCAGGTGCTCCAGGCCGGGGCGGGGCAGATCCCGGCACGCCAGGCCGCCGTGAAGGCGGGCATCCCGATGAACGTCCCGGCGCTCACCATCAACAAGGTGTGTCTGTCCGGCCTCGACGCCATCGCGCTCGCCGACCAGCTGATCCGCGCCGGCGAGTTCGACGTGATCGTCGCGGGCGGCCAGGAGTCCATGACCAACGCCCCGCACCTGCTGCCGAAGTCCCGCGAGGGCTTCAAGTACGGCGCGATCGAGATGCTCGACGCCATGGCGTACGACGGTCTGACCGACCCCTGGGAGAACGTCCCGATGGGCCAGTCGACCGAGAAGCACAACACCCGCCTCGGCATCCAGCGCCCCGAGCAGGACGAGATCGCCGCGCTGTCCCACCAGCGCGCCGCCGCCGCCCAGAAGAACGGCGTCTTCGAGGCCGAGATCACCCCGGTCGAGATCCCGCAGCGCAAGGGCGAGCCGGTCGTCTTCAGCAAGGACGAGGGCATCCGCGCCGACACCACCGTGGAGTCCCTGGGCAAGCTGCGCCCGGCGTTCACCAAGGACGGCACGATCACCGCCGGCACCTCCTCGCAGATCTCGGACGGTGCGGCGGCCGTGGTCGTGATGAGCAAGGCCAAGGCGCAGGAGCTGGGCCTCGCGTGGATCGCCGAGATCGGCGCCCACGGCAACGTCGCCGGCCCCGACAACAGCCTGCAGTCCCAGCCGTCCAACGCGATCCTGCACGCCCTGAAGAAGGAGGGCCTGGAGGTCGGGGACCTGGACCTCATCGAGATCAACGAGGCCTTCGCGGCCGTCGCGGTCCAGTCAATGAAGGACCTCGGCGTGTCCACGGAAAAGGTGAACGTCAACGGCGGGGCGATCGCCCTGGGCCACCCCATCGGCATGTCCGGCGCCCGGCTCGTCCTGCACCTGGCCCTGGAGCTCAAGCGCCGGGGCGGCGGCGTCGGCGCGGCCGCGCTGTGCGGCGGCGGCGGTCAGGGTGACGCCCTGATCGTGCGGGTACCCAAGGCCTGAGACCCTCCTTCGTACGTATCTGTCGTACGTGCCTTCCTGAACGGAGCTGTGATGCAGGACGTCTCCACACTCGTCGCCCAGGCGAGGGAGGGCCGGCCGCGTGCCGTGGCCCGGCTGATCTCCCTGGTGGAGGGGGCGTCCCCGCAGCTGCGGGAGGTCATGGAGACCCTGGCCCCGCTGACGGGCAACGCGTACGTGGTCGGTCTGACCGGCTCGCCCGGCGTGGGCAAGTCGACCTCCACGTCCGCGCTCGTCACCGCGTACCGCAAGCAGGGCAGGCGGGTCGGCGTCCTGGCCGTCGACCCGTCGTCCCCGTTCTCCGGCGGCGCCCTGCTGGGCGACCGCGTCCGGATGTCGGAGCACGCCTCCGACCCCGGCGTCTACATCCGCTCCATGGCCACCCGCGGCCATCTGGGCGGCCTCGCCTGGGCCGCCCCGCAGGCGATCCGTGTGCTGGACGCGGCGGGCTGCGACGTGATCCTCGTCGAGACGGTGGGCGTGGGCCAGTCGGAGGTCGAGATCGCCTCCCAGGCGGACACGTCGGTGGTGCTGCTGGCCCCCGGCATGGGTGACGGCATCCAGGCGGCGAAGGCCGGGATCCTGGAGATCGGTGACGTGTACGTCGTCAACAAGGCCGACCGCGACGGCGCCGACGCCACCGCCCGCGAGCTGAACCACATGCTGGGTCTCGGCGAGTCCCGCGGTCCGGGCGACTGGCGCCCGCCGATCGTCAAGACGGTCGCCGCCCGCGCGGAGGGCGTCGACGAGGTCGTGGAGGCGCTGGAGAAGCACCGCGCCTGGATGGAGGAGCGGGGCGTGCTGGCCGAGCGCCGGCTGGCCCGTGCGGCCCGCGAGGTCGAGACCATCGCCGTGACCACCCTGCGCGAACGCATCGGCGACCTGCACGGCGACCGTCGGCTCAGCGCGCTGGCGGAACGGATCGTCGGCGGGGAACTGGACCCCTACCGCGCCGCGGACGAGCTGGTGGCGGGTCTGACGGAGAGCTGACCCGGGCTCGAAATCCCATGGCGCCCCCCACCCCACGCTGTTAAGTTGCCCGCATGTTCCTCCTCTTGGCATAGGGCCCGCCCCGGCCCGCGCCGACCGTGAAGCACCGTCGGCGCGGCGATCAGGCGTCCCCTTTCCGCCTCGTCGAGTCGAGGAACTCCCGTGTCTTCCACGCCCGTCGGGCGGCGGCCGTCGTACGCCGTCGTCCTCCGTGTCCCGCATGCCCGCCGCACCTTCGCCTTCGCCCTGCTCGGCCGCCTGTCGTACGGCGTCGTGCCCCTGTCCGTGATGCTCGCCGTGACCCGGGCCACCGGGTCCTACGCGGTGGCGGGCACCGTCATGGCGCTCTTCGGCGGCACCAGCGTCTTCCTGTCGCCCGCGAGGGCGGCCCTGATCGACCGGTACGGCCCCCGCGGGGCGCTGGTGCCGATGACGGCCGTCTACGCGTCGCTCCTGGGGCTCCTGACCGTGCTGGTCTGGCGTCCCGGCGCCCCCTCCCTCGCCCTCGGCGCCGTGACCGCCGCGGCGGGCGCCTGCACCCCGCCCCTGGGCCCGACCATGCGCGCCGTCTGGACCCGCCTCGCCCCGGACCGGGCACTGCTCCAGCGCGCCTACAGCCTCGACGGGGTCGCCGAGGAACTCCTCTTCGTCTCGGGCCCGCTGCTGGTGGGCCTGCTGGTGGGCACGACCTCACCGGCGACCGCGATCGCCGTCGGGACCACCCTGATGCTGGCGGGCACGGCGGGTTTCGTGACCTCACCGGCGCTTCGGGCGCATCGGCCCGCCGAGAAGACCGCAGCCGACGGGGCGAGCGCGTCGCGCGAGGAACGCCGTCAGCCCGCAAGGAGGCGTGCTGTCCTTGGCGGGATCCTCCAGCCCGTGCTCGGGGCCCTCGGTGTGGGGCTCGCTCTCGGGGTGGTGGATCTGGTGGTCGTCGCCTTTGCCGAGCAGCGTGGTCAGGGGGACGACGCCGTGGCCTGGACGCTGGCGGCGCTCTCGGGCGGGAGTGCCGTCGGGGGGCTGCTCAGCGGGGCCGTGGCGTGGCGCGTCCCGGCGCGGGTGCGGTTGCCGTTCACCGCCGTCGGGCTGGGGCTGGCGCTGCTCGGGGCCGGGTTCGCGGACGGGCTCGGCATGCTCGCCGCCGTGCTCGCGGTCTCCGGGTTCTTCGTCGCGCCCGCCCTGACCACCGCCTATCTCGTCGCCGACGAGGCGGCCGCCCCCGAGGCGCGGGTGCGGGCCGGCGCCTGGGTCAACACCGGTGTCAACGCCGGCGGTACGGCCGGTGCGGCCGCCGCCGGGCTCCTGCTGGGCGGCCTGCCGACGGCCCTGTCCTTCGTCGCGGCTGGTGCGACGGCGCTGCTGACCGCCCTGGTCACGTCGAGAGGCGCCGTCCGGGCCCGGCGGGGCACGCCCCGCACGCTGCCGCAGCGCGACGCCGAGAAGAGCACGTCCGCCGTGTGACGCCCCGCGTCCACGGTCCGCGAGACGCCGGCAGGCGAAACCCCGCACCGGGTTCCGCCTGCCGCGCGTTACCTCGGTCAGGGCCGCCCGCGCTGCCCGCGCAGGTGTTCCGCGATGGGCTTCAGGGCCTTGTCGAGTTCCGACAGGGCCTCGGGGGACAGCAGGTCGATGAAATGCCGCCGCACGGACGACACATGATGGGGCGCGACCTTCTGCATCGTCTCCATGCCGTGCTCGGTCAGCACCGCGTAGAGGCCGCGCCGGTCGGACTCGCAGTTCTCGCGCCGGACCAGGTTCGCGTTCTCCATACGGGTGATCTGGTGGGAGAGGCGGCTCTTGGACTGGAGGGTGGCGGACGCGAGGTCACTCATCCGCATCCGTACGTCCTCCGACTCGGAGAGGTTCACCAGGATCTCGTAGTCGTTCATCGTCAGTCCGAACGGCTGAAGGTCCCTCTCGAGCTGGTACGTCAACAGCCTGTTGACCTCCAGGTGGGTGCGCCAGGCGCACTGCTCCGCATCGGTCAGCCAGCGCGTGGCCGTCTCGGTCTCCATGAATGAAGTCTACCTAAAATGTTGAAAGGCGAACTAGTGAGGGTTGGTGTGGCGCCGTGCACGCGTTCGACGTCACACTCCGCAGACTACCGCTCACAGCCCGAAGCGACGCTGGAGGTCACCCAGCTGTCCGGGAAGGCGCGGTGCGCCCGCCTGCTGTGAGGGGCCTGTGAAGCCCCCGCCGCCACCGGGTACCCCCGGCTCGTGCGGAACCGCTCCTGTGGCCTGCTCGGCCATCAGGGTCTCGGACGACTGGAGCAGGACCGTGCCCGCCCCGACGAACTCGAACTGGTGCTCCTCCCCGGAGGCCCCACCGAGGCCCGTCATCGCACGTAGACCGCCCATGACGCCCGTCATGTAGCCATGGTCGTAGTGATGGCACGGCGACGGGCAGTCGGCCCACCCGACGAGCGCCTGAGGGTCCACCCGGATCGGGGGTTCCATGAACACCACCGGACCATTAGATGCCGCCACGAACTTTCCGGTTCCGATGAGCGTGAGAAAGCCCGGCACGATCGACTGCTTGAGCGCGAGACTTGGCTGAAAAGCGAGGAGGTTGCCCGAGCGAATGGTCAGGTTGCCGTCGTCCAGGTCGTAGGAATTGACGTCGAAGGCCCGGTCGGCGAGGAGCATCTTGCCCGAGCCCTCCGCCACGACCCAGTCGCTCGCGTGCAGAGGCGAATGGAAGGACGTACGGACAAGTCGGTCGAGTCGGCCGTGCCCGACGCCGTTGAACTCCATCTGTCCGTAGTAGGCGATCATCTTCCCCTTCTGCAGGAACCACTGGCTCCCCTTGAGCTCCACGCAGAAGGTGTACTTGTTGACGTTGTCGTCGACCGGCAGTGTCATCGGGTCGTAGACCGTCGGGCCGCCGCCCGGAGCCCCGTACATGCTCACAGCTTCTCCTCCGAGGCCTGGACGTAGACCACGCCGTTGCCGCTGAGCTCCAGCTGGAAGGCCTCGCCGGAGCCCCGGCCCACCATGTCGCGCCAGCCCAGGGCGCTCGACAGCTTGTTGCGGACGTCGCCGTGGTGGGCGACGTAGGCCTGCGGGTCGACATGCACGGCACGCCCCGGGGTGATCGGCACCTCGAAGACACCGCCGTGCGCCATCACCGCGACCGAGCCGACGCCCTGCAGGGTGGTCGTGAACAGCCCCTGGCCGGTGACCTGGCCCCGCACCATGCCCATGACCCCGCCCTGCGAGCCCATGAACATCGTGCCCTGGCGCAGCGTGCCCTCGAACGCCAGCAGCCGGTCCGCCTCCACGTACAGCGTGTCCCCGGTGAGGTTGATGACCTGCACATGGTGGCCGCCGTGCCCGAACATCACCGTGCCGCTGCCCTCGACGCTCATCAGGGGTGTCGCCTCATTCGCGATCCGCCGTCCGATCATCGACATGACCCCGCCCTGCCCGCCCTGGATGTTGGGCGTGAAGGACACCTCGCCTTTGTAGGCGAGCATCGCGCCGCGCTGACTGAACAGCCGCTGCCCCGGCACCACCGTGGCCTCGATCATCTTGGAGTTGATCTCACGGAAGGCCACGTCACACATCCCCCGCGATCGTGTTGCGCTCACTCGGCTGCACGTACACCAGCCCGTCCCCCTCGAACCTGATCTGGAAGGCCTCGCCGCCGCCCTCCCCGAAAAAGGTGCGGAACGTCACACCGGACTGGAACGACTGCCGCAGATTCCCCTGATGGGCGATGTAGGCCCCCGGATCGACGATCAGCGGGTACTGCGCACTCACCCGCAGCACCACGGCCGGCCCGTCCGACATGATCGCCGCCTGTCCGTGCCCCTCGACGGTCGTCGTGAACAGCCCGTTGCCCTGCGAGGCCCCGCGCAGACCGGTGAAGGTCGTGCCCGTCCTGAGCCCCGCGTCCGTGGCGAGCAGATTGCTCGACTCCACGAACAGCTTGTCCCCCTGGAGCTGCACGAGGTTGATCTCGGACGCCCGGTCGGCGAACCAGCAGGTCCCCTGCCCGCGCACCTCCATCACCGTCATCTGCTCACCGGTGAGCCGCCGCGTCACCATGCCCCGCAGGCCCTCACCTCCACCACTCAGCTTCTTGAAGGCCATCTGCCCGTCGTACGCGACCATCGAGCCGTTCTTCGCCTTCACGGCGTCCCCGGTCATGTCGACGGCGAGCACCTTGCTTCCTTGAAGTCGGAACATCGCCACGCTGGGAAGGTAGCTGCCGGAGCGGTGGATCGAACAGGACCCGCGGGTGGAGGGGGACCCTGAACGCACCCCTAGGGGGAGCGTTTGTCACAATGGGCGAACGCTTGTGCTTCCGTTCACAAAGAGCGACCTGTCTCCCACCGAAGGTGACCCGTGGACCTCAAGACCGCCACCGCCATCCGCCGCCTGCGGCTCGTCTCGGCTCCCGAGGCCGTGTCCTTCCTGCTCCTGCTGGTCTGCTCGGTGCTGAAGCGGACCACGGACTTCAACGCGGTGCCGGTCATGGGCATGGTCCACGGCGTCCTGTTCATCCTCTACGTGGTCTTCTGGGCCGACGCCTGGAACCGCACCAAGTGGCCGCTGAAGACCGGCGCCCTCTACTTCGTCCTCTCGGTCCTGCCGACCGGCGGCTTCTTCGCCGAGCGCAAGCTGAAGCGTGCCGCCGAGGACGCGGTGATCGCCTCCCGCGCCCGCAACGAGGGGATCGTGAACGCATGATCGTCGCCTTCTCCGTGACACCGCTCGGCGTAGGTCAGGACGTGGGGGAGTACGTCGCCGACGCCGTCCGGATCGTCCGCGAATCCGGCCTCCCCAACCGCACCGACGCCATGTTCACCTCCATCGAGGGGGAGTGGGACGAGGTCATGGACGTCGTCAAACGGGCGGTCGCAGCCGTAGAAGAGAGAGCACCGCGCGTCTCCCTCGTCCTCAAGGCGGACATCCGCCCGGGCGTGACGGACGGCCTCACCTCCAAGATCGAAACAGTGGAGCGCCACCTCTCCCGCTGACCCGCCCGCGACGAAACCCCGGCCCAACCGGCCGGGGTTTTCTTGTGCCCCCCTTTGAGCGATCGCTCAAAACCCGCTACATTCACCCCCAAGCAGTTTGAGCACTCGCTCAAACTCCTTGCTGACCTGGGGGATTCACATGGGCCACACCGGCCTCTACATAGAGGCACGCATCCGCGCCGACCTGGACGACCTCTGGACCCGCACACAGGACCCCGCCCAGCACCAGCGCTGGGACCTCCGCTTCACCGAGATCACCCACCTTCCCCGCGTAGAGGGCGAGCCGCAGCGCTTCCGGTACGCCACGCGCATAGGACCGTTCCTCACGGTCGCCGGAACCGGGGTCTCGGCCGGCGAGCGCGAACGCCCGGACGGCACCCGCACCTCCGCCCTCCGCTTCTCCTCGCCGCACCCCCTCTCCCTCCTCGCCGAGGGCAGCGGCTACTGGCGCTACGTCCCCGACGGCGACGGCGTCCGCTTCCTCACGGGCTACGACTACCGCCCGCGCTGGGGCCGCCTGGGCGCCACCGCCGACCGCCTCCTCTTCCGCCCCCTGATGGGCTGGGCGACGGCCTGGTCCTTCGACCGGCTACGGCTCTGGCTGGAGCGGGGCATCACCCCGGAGCGAGCCCTCGCCAACTGGCTCACGGAACTACTGATCCGCACCCTGGTGATCACAATCGCCTGCACGGCCCTCGCCCCCGCCGCCTCCCTCCCCCTCCTCGGCCCCTTCACGGCGTCACTGGCCTACCTCTGTCCGCTTCTCCTCACCGTCGCCGTCTGCGTGGCCCTCTTCAAAGCGCCCCTGCCCTGCACCCCGGCCGCCCGCCGCTGCCTGCGCACCCCGCCCACCCGCAGCCGGGCGCCCCGCGTCCTGCGCACCCTGGAGAACCCGCGATGACCTCGATCTTCCGCACCGTGCTGGGCGCCGACTTCGACCGCCTGCACCCCCAGCTCCAGCGCCGTTTCTCCGTCGGCCTGACCAGCGGCGAGGCCTGCACGGGCAGGGGAGTGATGGACCGCGTCTGGCACGGCGGAGCCTTCGTCAGACCGTTCCTGGCCCTGGGCGCCACCCGCAACATCCTGATCCCGACCCCTGGCCGCAGCGTCCCTTTCACGATCGAGAACGTCCCGTACACGGACACCTTCGGCCGTGAGACGGTGACCTTCGTGCGCACCTTCGACCTGCCGGGCCGCCCCCGCCGCTTCGACGCCCAGATGGTGCTCAGCCCCAAGGGCGACCGCATCCTCGACTACCTCGGCACCCACCAGCACCTGGCCAGCGAACTCCACTTCCACGCCGAGCCCGACGGCTCCCTCCTCATCCGCTCCGGAGAACACCGCTTCCGCGAGGGCGCCGTAGACCTACGGGTGCCCGAACTGGTCGGCGCCACAGCGGAGGTCCGAGAGTCGTTCGACGAAGCAGAGAACCGCTTCCGCATCCAAGTCCGCGTGGTCAACCGCTACTTCGGCCCGCTCTTCGGCTACGAGGGCTCCTTCCGGGCGACGTACACGGACATCCGCACCTGCGGTGTCCGCCCCGGTCTGCGCCCGGTCCGCGAGGAGTCCCGCACGTGAGCCCCGAGACGACGAAGACCAAACTCCTGGAAGGCGCCCTGCGCGTCCTGACCGACCAGGGCATCGCCAAGACCTCCGCCCGCACCATCGGGACCGAGGCCGGAGTCAACCAGGCCCTGGTCTTCTACCACTTCGGCTCGGTCGACGAACTCCTGGCCCAGGCATGCCGATACGGCGCCGAACAGACAGTGGCCCGCTACCGCACCCGCCTGTCCGAGGTCGGCTCCCTCTCCGAACTCCTCACCGTCGGACGGCAGATGCACGAGGAGGAGCGCGCCCACGGCCACGTGGCCCTCCTCGGCCAACTCCTGGCCGGCGCCCAGACCCACACCACCCTCGGCCCCGCCACGGCGGCCGGCCTCCAACTCTGGATCGACGAAATAGAGAAGGTCCTGACCCGGGTCCTGGCACAGACACCGTTCGGCGAGTTCGCCGACCCACGGGGCCTCGCCCGCGCCGTGGCAGCGTCCTTCGTGGGCATCGAGCTCTACGAGGGAGTGGACGAGACCGGCGCACACGCGGCCCTGGACGCCCTGGAACAACTGGGCGCGCTCATCGCTGCGCTGGAGGACCTGGGCCCCGTCGCCCAACGCGCGGTCCGCCTCCACCTACGCCGACGGACCTGAGGTCGCCGACGGGGGATTCCGCGCGAGGCCGAAGTCGCCCGCGGGCCCGCTCGCAGTCCCCGCGCCCCTGACGGGGTTGCAGTCGCCGACGGCGAGAAGGGGACGGGGCGGGGGGTGTCCGCCCGCAGTGTCGGGCGTCAAGAAACAGCACCGCATGACGCAGAGCACCGCCCGACCGAGGACGGACACCCCCCCGGCCCCGACCCACCACCGAACCGAAGGCGCTACGCCCACCCCCACCGAACCCGCACAGGCGCCGCAGGTATCGAACCTCAGCCACCCCCCGACACCAGCGGCGTCCGCTCGTAAAGCCGAAACCAAAGCCGAAACCCTGGCGGGGGTCGCGGCGGAATGCGTCGGGGTGCCCGCGACGGTCGCCGGCGCCGGCGACCTCGGCACGCTCACGTGTGTCGTCCTGGCGGTAAAAGCCCGCGCGACCGACAGGCGAGACGGGGCTGACCACCATGTGACCGGCCGGTAAGGTCAGTGGCGTGCCGAAGCCGCTCAGTCTCCCCTTCGATCCCATCGCCCGCGCCGACGAACTGTGGAAGCAGCGCTGGGGCAACGTGCCGTCGATGGCGGCCATCACCTCGATCATGCGCGCGCACCAGATCCTGCTCGCCCAGGTGGACGCGGTGGTCAAGCCGTACGGACTGACCTTCGCCCGGTACGAGGCGCTGGTGCTGCTCACCTTCTCCAAGGAGGGCGAGCTGACCATGTCGAAGATCGGCGAGCGGCTCCAGGTGCACCCCACGTCGGTGACGAACACCGTCGACCGTCTGGTCAGGTCCGGCCTGGTCGCCAAGCGCCCCAACCCGAACGACGGCCGCGGCACCCTCGCCTCCATCACCGACAAGGGCCGCGAGGTCGTCGAGGCCGCCACCCGTGACCTGATGGCCATGGACTTCGGCCTCGGAGTCTACGACGCGGAGGAGTGCGCCGAGATCTTCGCGATGCTCCGCCCGCTGCGGGTGGCGGCGAACGATTTCGACGAGGACTGACCCGGCCCAAGATCTCCCGGAACGGGCGGTTACGCTCGACGTCATGAAGAAGAGCGTGCTGACCCGCTACCGCGTCATGGCCTACGTCACCGGTGTGCTGCTGGTCCTGCTGACCCTGGGCGTGATCGCCAAGTACGGGCTTCACGTGGACGGCGCCGACAAGTTCACCACCGTCATCGGCATCGCCCATGGCTGGCTCTACGTCGTCTACCTGGTCTTCGCCTTCGACCTGGGTTCCAAGGCGAAGTGGCCGGTCGGCAAGCAGCTGTGGGTGCTGCTCGCGGGGACGGTCCCCACGGCCGCCTTCTTCGTCGAGCGCAAGGTCACCCACGAGCTGGAGGCCAAGGTCACCGACGGCACCCCCGCGGTCGCCAAGGTCTGACGTACCCCCCTCTCTCACACACACCCACAGCTCTCACAGCCCTCACGGCTCTCACCGCCGTACGCCACACACACGTACGGCGGTCTCCCGTCGACAGTTACTAGGACGTCCTAGTAACTTCGATGGTATGGACGCTGACGCGATCGAAGAGGGCCGCCGGCGGTGGCAGGCCCGGTACGACGCCGCGCGGAAGCGGGACGCCGATTTCAGCACGCTCTCCGGGGATGCCGTGGAGCCGGTGTACGGGCCCCGGCCCGGGGACGAGTACGAGGGGTTCGAGCGGATCGGGTGGCCGGGGGAGTACCCCTTCACGCGCGGGCTGTACTCGACCGGGTACCGGGGCCGGACGTGGACCATCCGGCAGTTCGCCGGGTTCGGGAACGCCGAGCAGACCAACGAGCGCTACAAGATGATCCTCGGCCACGGAGGCGGGGGCCTGTCCGTCGCCTTCGACATGCCGACCCTCATGGGCCGTGACTCCGACGACCCCCGGTCGCTGGGCGAGGTGGGGCACTGCGGGGTCGCGATCGACTCCGCCGCCGACATGGAGGTGCTGTTCGACGGCATCCCGCTCGGGGACGTGACGACCTCCATGACCATCAGCGGGCCGGCCGTCCCGGTCTTCTGCATGTACCTCGTCGCCGCCGAGCGGCAGGGCGTCGATCCGGCGGTGCTCAACGGCACGCTCCAGACCGACATCTTCAAGGAGTACATCGCCCAGAAGGAGTGGCTCTTCCAGCCCGAGCCCCATCTGCGGCTGATCGGCGACCTGATGGAGTACTGCGCGGCCGGCATCCCGGACTACAAGCCGCTGTCCGTCTCCGGCTACCACATCCGGGAGGCGGGCGCGACGGCCGCGCAGGAGCTCGCCTACACCCTCGCCGACGGCTTCGGATACGTGGAGCTGGGGCTCAGCCGCGGACTGGACGTGGACGTGTTCGCGCCCGGGCTGTCCTTCTTCTTCGACGCGCACGTCGATTTCTTCGAGGAGATCGCCAAGTTCCGTGCGGCGCGCAGGATCTGGGCGCGGTGGATGCGGGACGTGTACGGGGCCCGGTCCGAGAAGGCCCAGTGGCTGCGCTTCCACACGCAGACCGCCGGTGTCTCGCTCACCGCGCAGCAGCCGTACAACAACGTGGTCCGTACGGCCGTCGAGGCGCTCGCCGCGGTGCTCGGCGGCACCAACTCGCTGCACACCAACGCCCTCGACGAGACCCTCGCGCTGCCCAGTGAGCAGGCCGCGGAGATCGCGCTCAGGACCCAGCAGGTGCTGATGGAGGAGACCGGGGTCGCCAACGTGGCCGATCCGCTGGGGGGTTCGTGGTACGTCGAGCAGCTGACCGACCGGATCGAGGCCGACGCCGAGAAGGTGTTCGAGCGGATCAAGGAGAGGGGTCTGAAGGCCCACCCCGACGGACGGCACCCCATCGGGCCCGTCACCTCCGGCATTCTGCGCGGGATCGAGGACGGCTGGTTCACCGGCGAGATCGCCGAGTCCGCGTTCCGCTACCAACAGGCCCTGGAGAAGGGGGAGAAGCGGGTCGTGGGCGTCAACGTCCACACCGGGTCGGTGACCGGTGACCTGGAGATCCTGCGGGTCAGCCACGAGGTGGAGCGGGAGCAGGTCCGCGTGCTGCGCGAGCGGAAGACGGCGCGGGACGAGACCGCCGTACGGTCAGCGCTCGACGGCATGCTCACCGCGGCCCGTTCGGGCGCCAACATGATCGAGCCGATGCTGGACGCCGTACGCGCCGAGGCGACGCTGGGCGAGATCTGCGGGGTACTGCGGGAGGAGTGGGGCGTGTACACGGAACCCGCCGGGTTCTGAGGAAACCGAACTGCGCTCCCAGAACCCGCGAGGAGGCCGGCGCCCGGCGGGGTGAATCGATTCGCCTTCTTCTCCACCGTCCATCCCACGCATACCATCGGCACCGTCGACTGTGCCGACCGCTAGGGGACCTGACGGTGCGTAGGCTGTTCAGACCGAGGGCCGTCAAGGGCGCCCTCGCGATCGCGGCGGCCCTGCTGCCGTGCGCGTGGTTCGCCCCGCTCGCCTCCGCCCACGCGGGGCCGCCCACGCCGAACCCGGTGGCCGAGCGGCTCGACGCCTACTGGACGGCGGACCGGCTGGTGGCCGCGCTGCCCAGCGACACCGCCGACGACGACGCGCAGACCGTCTCCACCAAGGTCGACGGCCCCCGGCCCGGCGAGTACGTCCCGCCCAGCCGCAGCTTCGACGGCATGCCCCAGGCCGGCACCTTCTTCTGGACCGACCCCACCGGCACCGGGCGCACCTGCAGCGGCTCGGTGGTGCACAGCCCCGGCCATGACCTGGTGCTCAGCGCGGGCCACTGTCTGCGCAGCTACTCGGGCAGCTCCCCGCGTCGCAACCTGGCCTTCGTGCCGCAGTACCACGACGGACTCAAGCCGTTCGGTGTCTTCCCGGTACGCGCCAACGGCGTCTACGTCCCCCAGGAGTACTACGACCTGGGCGAGGACGCGGGCGCCGAGTACGACGTCGGTTTCGCCGTCACCGAACCCAACCAGAACGGCCTGTCCCTGGAGGACGCGACCGGCGGCGCGGTGCGGCTGCTGACCGGGACCGGATACCGGCACGCCCCGGTACGGATGATCGGTTACCCGGGGGGAGCCGAGAAGCCGCTGGAGTGCTGGAGCTGGACCACCCGCTGGGACAGCGACGACCCCGCCGACCCGGGCAGCTATCTGCGCATCGGCTGCAAGGCGTTCGTGGACGGCACCAGTGGCGGGCCGATGCTGGTGCCGTGGTCGGGCGGCTGGGCGGTGGTGGGCATCATCGGCGGCTACCACACCGGCGGCAACACCCCCGAGATCTCCTACAGCGCCTACTTCGGCGACAAGGTCCGGGCCCTCTACGACGACGCGGTGAGCGGAGCCCCGCCGGCCGGCCCGTCGTCCTGAGGCCGCCCCTCGACGTCCGCTCCGAGGCCGCCCAGGAGCAGGGCGGTGAAGGCGCGCACCCAGTCCTCGTCCGCCGGGCGGCCGCTGACCAGGGTGCGGTGGACCACAGCGCCCGCCACCACGTCGAAGATCAGGTCGACCGTGCGGGCCGACTCCGCCGGATCCGGCTCCGGGGCCAGTTCGCCGCGTCGCTGGGCGCGGGCGCGGCCCTCCAGGACCAGGCGTTTCTGCCGGTCGACGACGGAGTCCCGGATGCGCTCGCGCAGGGCGTCGTCGCGGGTGGACTCCGCGATGGCCGCCATCAGGCCGCTCTTGGCCTCGGGGCGGTCCAGGATCGCCGCGAGCTGCAGGACCACGCCCTCGATGTCGGCGGCGAGGCTGCCGCGGTCGGGCAGGCGCAGTTCGTCGAAGAGCTCGGCGACCGCGTCGACCACCAGTTCGTTCTTGCCCGCCCAGCGGCGGTAGAGGGTGGTCTTCGCGACCCCGGCCCGGGTCGCGACGTCTCCCAGGGTGAGCTTGGACCAGCCCAGCTCCACCAGCGCCTCCCGGGTGGCCGCGAGGATCGCGGCGTCCGCCTCGGCGCTGCGCGGGCGTCCCGAGGCGCGGGGGACGGGGGAGCGGCTCTGCATCCCTCGACCATAACCGGCGGTTCCTGTGATGCCGTGAGGGAGATCACCGGAGGGTGGTACCCAGGAGGCACCCAGTGCCATTACGCTACGACTCGTAGCGAAACCACGGGCGTGGCGCGGGGTGGGGACCCGGCGCCGACCACACGCGAGTTCGACCGGCTTTCACGGCGCTTTTCATTCACACGCGCGGACGGGGGAGGATAGACGCATGCAGCCACGGAACATGTCCATGAGCGGAGTCGTCGACCTCGCCGCGGTGAAGGCGGCCCAGGAGGCCAAGGCCAAGGCGGAGCAGGCGCGCGCTGAGGCCGCCCGGCACGGCGGCGGCACCGGAGCCGTCTCTCCGGCCGATCTGGTGATCGACGTCGACGAGGCCTCCTTCGAGCGCGACGTCCTGCAGCGGTCCACCGAGGTGCCCGTCGTCATCGACTTCTGGGCCGAGTGGTGCGAACCCTGCAAGCAGTTGAGCCCCGTCCTGGAGCGGCTCGCCGTCGAGTACGACGGGCGCTTCCTGCTCGCCAAGATCGACGTCGACGCCAACCAGATGCTGATGCAGCAGTTCGGCATCCAGGGGATCCCGGCGGTGTTCGCGGTCGTCGCCGGCCAGGCACTGCCGCTCTTCCAGGGGGCCGCGGGCGAGGCGCAGATCCGGCAGACCCTGGACCAGCTGGTGCAGGTCGCCGAGGAGCGCTTCGGCCTCACGGGCCTGACGGTCGACCCCGACGCGGAGCCGGGCGGCGCCCCGGCGGGCGCGGAGGCGGTGCCGGCCGGGCCCTACGACGCCCTGCTCGAGGCCGCCGTACGTGCCCTGGACTCGGGGGACTTGGGCGGTGCCATCCAGGCCTACAAGAACGTACTGAGCGACGACCCCGGTAACCCGGAGGCCAAACTCGGGCTCGCGCAGGCCGAGTTGCTCCAGCGGGTGCAGGGGTTGGACCCGCAACAGGCGCGCAAGGAAGCGGCCGAGAAGCCGGCCGATGTCCAGGCGCAGATCGCCGCGGCGGACCTGGACCTGGTCGGCGGTCATGTGGAGGACGCCTTCGGGCGGCTCATCGAGACCGTCCGGCGCACGGCGGGTGATGACCGGGACACGGTACGTCTGCGACTGCTGGAGCTCTTCGAGGTCGTAGGGGCGGATGATCCGCGTGTGGCGACGGCCCGGCGGGCGCTCGCGCGGGCGCTGTTCTGACCAGTCGCTAAACGCCACGGCATGTGATGCCGGAGTGAAAGATTTGCCGACGGAACGTCAGTGCGGCCGCGCTTTACCAAATCTTGGTAATCGCGGCCGCTGTTACTACGAGTAAGTTACGGGCGTTGATCTGTCGGATTCTGTCCAACGATCAATAGTTTTGTTCCCGCCCCCTGCTGCACCCTCCGTCGCCACCCGAGACCTCTGGGTCGTGCTTCGGTTATCCGGCCGTTACTACCCAGTAACGAAGCCCCTTGTGCGGGCGGCGAGAATGCACCACGATCGGCGACGCTCGGTCCATTCCCGTACCCCGACAGCCGGTCGGGCCGCGGGAGTTCCTGGGTCCCCACCGAGCAGAGACGGCGCCAGGGTGCGCCGGCTCTTGGACAGGGGGGTCTTCGTCCACTCGGCGAAGCCTGTCCAGCAAGGTTGTGCGTGATGCGTGTCAGGCGCGACCAGTGGTTGTCGCTCGGGGGTGATCGCCGGTGATCGGTGCGCGGTTCGCGCCTCCGAGTACGGGCGCTCCCCTTCCCGAGGACGTAGCACTTCTCCCATCCCTGCCCGGACGAGCCGCCGACTGGGGGCCGCCGGGACCAGGAGATGTACGTCCGAGAAGGAGGAAATATGGAGTCCCAGGTGCGTGGCGGGACCAGATGGAAGCGGTTCGCTGTGGTCATGGTGCCCAGCGTCGCCGCTACGGCCGCGATAGGTGTCGCCCTCGCGCAGGGCGCTCTCGCCGCGTCCTTCAGCGTGTCCGGCCAGCAGTTCAAGGTCACGGCCGACCAGCTCGAAGGTGACGGATTCGCACAGTACGGCGCCGTCGACTCGGGGTACACCCTCGACGGCCAGAAGACGGCCCACCCGGTCGCGGTCTCGGCGTTCAACTCCGCGACCATCAAGGGTCTGTGCCAGTCGGTCGTCACCCCGAACATCCCGATCATCGGCAACGTCAGCCTGATCCTGAAGGCGGGCGGCGGCGACAAGCCGGTCGAGGCGAGCAAGCTCTACATCGACCTCGACGACCTGAGCGCCGACGCGACGTTCACGAACATCGACATCGGTGTGGCCGCCAAGGACGCCAGCAAGGGTCCCGGCATCAAGAGCGGTGACACCGCGAACCCGTACGGATTCGCGCAGCAGGCCGATCACGCCTCGCTGAGCGGTGTGAAGCAGACGGCGTGGGCGACCACCGCCGGAACCTTCAAGCTCAGCGGGCTGAAGATGTCGGTCCAGACGGGCACCCACGAGTGCTACTGAGCACTCGTTGACGGGCGGGGGAGCCGAAGGGCGCCCCCGCCCGTCCACCTTCCACCGACTTCTTCACACGCAGCACAAACTCATCACCACAGCACCATCACCACAGCAAAGCCGCACCAGGGAGCTGTTTTCCATGAGCGCCGAGACTCCTGCCGTACCCGCCGGCCAGTTCAGTCGCCGGAGGGCGCAGTTCCGCGCCTGGCGGGGCACGCGGCCGTTCTGGGCGGGGCTCTTCGTCCTGCTCGCCGGTTTGCCGATCATGTACTTCCCGTACGCGCATCTCCAGGTCGGTCATCTGACGTTGGCGATGGCCACCACGGGCGGGGCCGGCTCCCTGATCATCGGCGTGCTGCTCGTCGTGCTGGGATTCAGCCTCTGGTTCCAGAAGCACGTACGGGTCTTCGCGGGCGTCGCGGCGATCCTGCTGGGCCTGGTCTCCATCCCGGTGTCCAACCTCGGCGGCTTCCTGATGGGCTTCCTGCTCTCGCTGGTCGGCGGGGCCATGGCCGTGTCGTGGGCGCCGGGCGTGCCGCCGGAGGAGCAGCCGGTGCAGGAGGACACCACGGGAGCGGGCGACGCCCCGCAGGCCCTGGACTCCGACACCACGATCCTCAAGCCCGTGGTCGGTGAGTCGAACGATCTGTCAGGAACGAGCCCGGCCAACGGGGCGAACGGGAGGCACAGTGCCGGCTGACGAGGTGACCCACGGGACTGATGTGGACGAGTCCCGTGTGAGAACCGGGCCGCGCCACGCGGCCCCCAGGAAGCCGCTGTTCACCAGGTTCCACATGCCCGCCGGCAAGGCGATAGCCATGGCGGCGATGCCGACGGCGGTCATCGTGGGAATGGGGTTCACGTCCTCGCTGGCCCTCGCCGACAGCGGTGGCTCCACCGCTACGACGAACAGCCAGAAGGCCGACGACTACAAGGACTGTGTCGCGGCCCTGGACGGCTCCTCGGCCTCGCCGTCGCCCTCCGCCTCGGCGAGTTCGAGCGACTCCGCCGACAAGGCGACGCCCTCGCCGTCCGCCTCGTCCTCGGCGGGCACGTCGAAGGACTCGTCGACCGCGGACTCCGGCAAGACCTCTTCGTCGGATTCAGGTTCCGACGACAAGGCCACGCCGACCCCGTCCGCCTCGCAGAGCAAGTCCTCCTCCGGCGACACCGCGACGACGCCCACCCCCTCGGCGTCGACGAGCAGCAGCAGCGGTGGCGGCCTGCTGGACACCATCGGCGACACGCTCGGCAGCATCTTCACGGGCGGCAGCGGCAGTTCGACGTCGAGCGCGAGCCCGACGCCGTCCCCCTCCGCGTCGTCCTCGGCGAGTGCCACCAAGGACTCGTCCTCGGGCGCCGGCGTCTCGGACACCGTCAAGGACACCACCAAGAAGGTCACCGACACGGTCGACGGCACGGTGAAGGGCGCGACCGACGCGGCGTCCAAGGCGGCGGACAGCGCCACCACGGCGGCCGAGAAGGCGGCCGAGGCGGCCACGTCCTCCGCCAGCCCCTCGCCGAGCGCGAGTTCGAGCGCGGACGCGGCGAACTGCGACGCCGCCACCGACAACACCAGCGGTGTCGACAACAAGGTTCCGGTGGCGAACGACCCCTGGTACCTCAACGCCAGCTCGCTGACACTCAAGGGCGCCGACTACAAGGGCATCGTCGAGGTGAAGACGGCCGGAGGCACCGTCAAGAAGGTGCTGAAGTACGTCATCTCCGGCGGCACGGACATCGGTGACCTGCACCAGACGGTCAAGGACACGAGCCAGGGCAAGACCTACCACGTGCAGGCCGGCAAGGGCACGACGTCCACGATCCGCAACGGCGACACCACGATGTACACGCAGTCGATCTCCGGGAACCTGTTCGGTCTGATCCCGATCACGTTCAGCCCCGACAACCCGCCGCCGCTGAACATCCCGCTGATCTATTTCACCAACGTCAAGGTCGTCCAGGCCGGCCAGTTCGGCGGCACCCTGCACGTGCCCGGGATGCATGTGTACACGACCGACGGAACCGGCTGAGCGCCGCCACAGGCCCGTTCGGGAGCCGCGAGGAACTGAGGGCGCCCCCTGATCCAGGGGGCGCCCTCAGCGCCGTACAACCGCCTTCACGGCGGCGTCAGTTGTTCGTGCCGCCGATGTGGTGCACGCGGAGCATGTTGGTGGTGCCGGG
This sequence comes from Streptomyces sp. NPDC005799, assembly GCF_040630525.1. Classification (NCBI taxonomy): domain Bacteria; kingdom Bacillati; phylum Actinomycetota; class Actinomycetes; order Kitasatosporales; family Streptomycetaceae; genus Streptomyces; species Streptomyces sp. NPDC005799. The sequence goes on along the minus strand of NZ_JBEXXQ010000035.1, from coordinate 30,135 downwards.
GACACCGGGGGGCGAACCCGCGGTGATGATGACGATCTCGCCCGGGCTGAAGCGGTTGATCTTGGCGATCTCCGCGTCGACCATGTCGACCATCTCGTCGGTGGTGTTGACGAACGGCACCACGTGCGACTCCACGCCCCAGCTGAGGGTCAGCTGGTTGCGGGTGTTCTCGTCGGTGGTGAAGGCGATGATGGGCTGCTGCGCGCGGTAGCGGGACAGCCGGCGGGCGGTGTCGCCGGACTGGGTGAAGGCCACCAGGCCCCGGCCGCCGAGGAAGTCGGCGATCTCGCAGGCCGCACGGGCGACCGAACCACCCTGCGTGCGCGGCTTCTTGCCCGGCACCAGCGGCTGCAGGCCCTTGCTGAGCAGTTCCTGCTCGGCCGCGGCGACGATCTTCGACATCGTCTTCACGGTCTCGACCGGGTAGGCGCCCACGGAGGACTCCGCCGACAGCATGACCGCGTCCGCGCCGTCGAGGATCGCGTTGGCCACGTCGGACGCCTCGGCGCGCGTGGGGCGGGAGTTGGTGATCATCGACTCCATCATCTGGGTCGCCACGATCACCGGCTTGGCGTTGCGGCGGCACAGTTCGATGAGCCGCTTCTGCACCATGGGGACCTTCTCGAGCGGGTACTCGACGGCCAGGTCACCGCGGGCGACCATGACGGCGTCGAACGCCATCACGACGCCCTCCATGTTGTCCACCGCCTGCGGCTTCTCCACCTTGGCGATGACGGGGACCCGGCGGCCCTCCTCGTCCATCACCTTGTGGACGTCGGTGACGTCCTTGGCGTCGCGGACGAAGGACAGGGCGACCATGTCGCAGCCCATGCGCAGCGCGAAGCGGAGGTCCTCGACGTCCTTCTCGCTCAGCGCCGGCACGTTCACGGCGGCGCCGGGCAGGTTGATGCCCTTGTGGTCGGAGACGACACCGCCCTCGATGACGATCGTCCGCACCCGCGGGCCCTCGACGTCCAGGACCTTCAGCTCGACGTTGCCGTCGTTGATCAGGATCTGGTCGCCGCGGTCGACGTCACCGGGCAGGCCCTTGTACGTCGTGCCGCAGATGCTCTTGTCGCCCGGGACGTCCTCGGTGGTGATGACGAACTCGTCACCGCGCTCCAGCTCCACCGGACCCTCGGCGAAGGTCTCCAGACGGATCTTCGGGCCCTGCAGGTCGGCGAGGACGCCAATGGGGCGCCCGGTCTCCTTGGCCGCGGCACGGACGCGGTCGTACCGCCCCTGGTGCTCGGCGTGGGTGCCGTGGCTGAAGTTGAACCGGGCCACGTTCATTCCGGCCTCGATCATCGAGACCAGCATTTCGTGGGAGTCGACCGCGGGGCCGAGAGTACAGACGATTTTCGAACGGCGCATGGGGCGATCCTATCGGTTTATTTCGCCGCGGAATATTCCGTCTGGCGGAAGATTCATATGGGCGGAGCGGTGCTCATTTGCCGGTTACTGCTCGGTCACTTCTTTACGAGCGCGTAGGCCTGCGTAGCGATTTCCAGTTCTTCGTCGGTGGGCACCACGGCGACCTTCACCCGTGCGTCCGCGGGCGAGACCAGCCGCGGCTCGTCGCCCCGTACGGCGTTCAGCGCGCCGTCCACCGCCAGGCCCAGGGTCTCCAGGCCCGCGACGGCAGCCTCCCGCACCTCACTCGCGTTCTCCCCGACTCCCGCTGTGAAGGCGATCGCGTCCACGCGGCCGAGTACCGCGCAATAGGCGCCGATGTACTTCTTCAGGCGGTGAATGTAGATGTCGAAGGCGAGCTTCGCCTCCTCGTCGCCCGCGTCGATCCGGCGTCGTATCTCCCGCATGTCGTTGTCGCCGCAGAGGCCGATCAGCCCGCTCTTCTTGTTGAGAAGAGTGTCGATTTCATCGATGGACATTCCGCCAACACGCGCCAAATGGAAGATGACGGCCGGGTCGATGTCCCCGGAGCGCGTACCCATCACCAGCCCCTCCAAAGGCGTCAGCCCCATGGAGGTGTCCACGCACTTCCCGCCGCGCACCGCGGACGCGGAGGCGCCGTTGCCGAGGTGCAGCACGATGACGTTGACGTCCTCAGGCGCCTTGCCGAGCAGTCTCGCCGTGGCCCGGGAGACATAGGCGTGCGAGGTGCCGTGGAAGCCGTAGCGCCGGATGCGGTGCTCGTCGGCCGTCGCCACGTCGATCGCGTAGCGGGCGGCCGAGTCCGGCATCGTGGTGTGGAAGGCGGTGTCGAAGACGGCGACCTGCGGCAGATCGGGGCGCAGGGCCCGGGCGGTGCGGATGCCGGTGAGGTTGGCCGGGTTGTGCAGCGGAGCGACCGGGATCAGCCGCTCGATCTCGGCGAGCACGGTGTCGTCGATCACGGTCGGCTCGGTGAAGGTCTTGCCGCCGTGCACCACCCGATGCCCGATCGCGGCCAACTCGGGGGAGTCCAGGCCGAGTCCGTCCCTGGAGAGCTCCTCCGCGACGGCCTTCAGGGCGGCCTCGTGGTCGGCGACCGGGCCGACCGACTCGCGGGTCCCGCCGCCGCTCGCGAGCGGCGTGTGCCGGATCCTGGAGGTCTCCTCGCCGATCCGCTCGACGAGCCCCGCGGCCAGCCGGCTGCTGTCCCGCATGTCGAGCAGCTGGTACTTCACCGACGAGGAGCCGGAGTTGAGGACGAGGACGCGGGTCGCGCTCACTTCAGGGGTGCCTTCTCTGCGGAGTTCTGGGCCTGGATGGCGGTGATGGCCACGGTGTTGACGATGTCCGAGACCAGGGCGCCCCGGGACAGGTCGTTGACCGGCTTGTTGAGGCCCTGCAGCACCGGGCCGACCGCGATCGCGCCGGCCGAGCGCTGCACGGCCTTGTAGGTGTTGTTGCCCGTGTTGAGGTCCGGGAAGATCAGCACCGTCGCCTGACCGGCCACGTCGGACTCCGGCAGCTTGGTCGCCGCGACGGTGGGCTCCACGGCGGCGTCGTACTGGATGGGCCCCTCGATCTTGAGGTCGGGGCGCCTGGCGCGCACCAGCTCCGTCGCCTCGCGCACCTTGTCGACGTCGGCGCCCGAACCGGACGTGCCCGTCGAGTACGACAGCATCGCGATCCGCGGCTCCACACCGAACTGCTCGGCCGTCGCGGCCGACTGGATGGCGATGTCGGCGAGCTGCTCGGCGTCCGGGTCGGGGTTGACCGCGCAGTCGCCGTAGACGAGGACCTTGTCGGCGAGGCACATGAAGAAGACCGAGGAGACGATGTCGGCGTCCGCCTTCGTCTTGATGATCTCGAAGGCGGGACGGATGGTCGCGGCCGTGGAGTGGACCGAGCCCGAGACCATGCCGTCCGCCAGGCCCTCCTGGACCATCAGCGTGCCGAAGTAGTTCACGTCGCTCACCACGTCGTACGCCAGCTCCACCGTGACGCCGCGGTGGGCGCGGACGGCGGCGTACTTCTCGGCGAAGGAGTCGCGCAGCTCGCTGGTGGCCGGGTCGATCAACTGGGTCTCGCCCAGGTCGATGCCGAGGTCGGCGGCCTTCTTGCGGATCAGGTCGACCGGTCCGAGCAGCGTCAGGTCGCACACGCCCCGGCGCAGCAGCACCTCGGCGGCGTGCAGGACGCGCTCCTCGGTACCCTCCGGCAGCACGACCCGGCGCTTGTGGGAGCGGGCCTGCTCCAGCAGCTTGTGCTCGAACATCATCGGGGTGAGGCGGTCGCTGCTCGGGGCGGAGACCCGCCGGATGAGGTCGGCGGTGTCGACGTACCGCTCGAAGAGGCCGAGCGCGGTCTCCGCCTTGCGCGGGGTGGCCGCACTCAACTTCCCTTCCAGGGAGAAGAGTTGCTCCGCGGTGGGGAAGCTCATGCCGGGCACCGAGAGCACCGGCGTACCGGGCGCCAGACGGGCGGCCAGGGTGAGGACGTCGTCGCCCGGCACCTCGCCCAGGGTGAGCAGCAGGCCGGCTATCGGCGGGGTGCCCGCGCTGTGCGCGGCGAGCGAGCCGACGACCAGGTCCGCGCGGTCGCCCGGGGTGACCACCAGACAGCCCGGGGTCAGGGCGCCCAGCAGCTTGGGCAGCATCGCCCCGCCGAAGACGAAGTCGAGGGCGTCCCGCGCCAGCCCCGAGTCGTCGCCGAGCAGCACCCGGGCGCCGAGGGCCTGGCTGATCTGCCAGACCGTGGGCGCGGAGAGCGCGGGCTCGTCCGGTACGACGTAACAGGGCACCGGGAGCCGGGAGTCGAGCTGCCGGGTCATCTCGTCCCGGTCCTCGGGAGCGACCCGGTTGGTCACCATCGCCAGCACGTCGCAGCCGAGCCCCTCATAGGCGCGGTAGGCGTTGCGGGTCTCGGCGAGCACGGCCTCGGCGGGCTGCTTGCGGCCGCCCACCACCGGGATCACCGAGGCGCCGAACTCGTTGGCGAGCCGGGCGTTGAGGGACAGCTCGTCCGGCAGCTGGGTGTCGGCGAAGTCGGTGCCGAGGACCAGGACGACGTCGTAGTCCCGGGCGACGACGTGGAAGCGGTCCACGAGCGTGGACACCAGCTCGTCGGTCCCGCGCTCGGCCTGCAGGGCGGAGGCCTCGTGGTAGTCCATGCCGTAGACCGTGGCCGGGTCCTGGGAGAGCCGGTAGCGGGCGCGCAGCAGCTCGAAGAGACGGTCGGGACTGTGGTGGACCAGGGGCCGGAACACCCCCACCCGGTCGACCTGCCGGGTCAGCAGCTCCATGACCCCCAGTTCGACGACCTGGCGGCCGTCGCCGCGGTCGATACCGGTCACGTACACGCTGCGCGTCACGCGTGCTCTCCGTTTCGTCTGGCGTTCGTCTGGCGCCGGTACAGACATCGCCCGTCGGGGCGAGCGGAACCCCCTTGACAATACCCTCGGCGCTGGATAGGGCGCCCGTCAGGACGGGGGGCCGACCGCGCAAGGCGGCCCGGCCATCCGGGTGATAAGGGACACAACGGACTTGGCCGTGGAGCATGAAACAATCGGATCTGCTCACCGGTACCGAGACCGAGCAGGAGACACAGCACGATGCGCATCGGAGTTCTCACCGCAGGCGGCGACTGCCCCGGCCTGAACGCCGTGATCCGCTCGGTCGTGCACCGGGCGGTGGATCACTACGGCGACGAGGTGATCGGCTTCGAGGACGGTTACTCCGGCCTGTTGGACGGCCGCTACCGCCCCCTCGACCTCGAGTCGGTCAGCGGCATCCTGGCCCGTGGCGGCACCATCCTCGGCTCCTCCCGGCTGGAGCGTGACCGGTTGCGCGAGGCCTGCGAGAACGCCTCCGACATGATCCACGAGTTCGGCATCGACGCGCTGATCCCGATCGGCGGCGAGGGCACGCTGACGGCGGCGCGGATGCTGTCGGACGCCGGTCTGCCGGTGGTGGGCGTCCCCAAGACCATCGACAACGACATCTCCTCCACGGACCGCACCTTCGGCTTCGACACCGCGGTCGGTGTCGCCACCGAGGCGATGGACCGGCTGAAGACCACCGCCGAGTCCCACCAGCGGGTGATGGTGGTCGAGGTCATGGGCCGGCACGCGGGCTGGATCGCCCTGGAGTCCGGCATGGCGGCCGGCGCCCACGGCATCTGCCTGCCCGAGCGCCCCTTCGACCCGGCCGACCTGGTCAAGATGGTCGAGGAGCGCTTCGCCCGCGGCAAGAAGTTCGCGGTGGTCTGTGTCGCCGAGGGCGCCCACCCCGCCGAGGGCACCATGGACTACGGCCACGGCGAGATCGACAAGTACGGCCACGAGCGCTTCCAGGGCATCGGCACGGCGCTGGCGTACGAGCTCGAGCGGCGCCTCGGCAAGGAGGCCAAGCCGGTCATCCTCGGCCACGTCCAGCGCGGCGGTGTCCCCACCGCCTACGACCGGGTGCTCGCCACCCGCTTCGGCTGGCACGCCATGGAGGCGGCCCACCGGGGCGAGTTCGGGAAGATGACGGCACTCAGGGGCACCGACATCGTGATGGTGCCGCTGGCCCAGGCGGTGACGGAGCTGAAGACGGTGCCCAAGGACCGGATGGACGAGGCGGAGTCGGTCTTCTAGGCCCTCCCCCGCCAATCCCTTCGGGGGTCATTCGGTGTTGTCCTGGACCGCGGCCCAGAAGTGGTCGACGATCCGGTCCAGGAAGTCCCGCCCCGCGTCGCCGGCCGTGTTCGCCGCGCCGCCGTCGCCCCAGCTCAGCGAGGCGACCATCTGCCCCTGGTAGTCCTGGTGGAGCTGCTGGAGGGAGCCTTCCAACAGCCGCCGGTGCAGCGGTACCGCCTTGGCGACCGGCCGGACATACGCCTGCCAGCGCGTGGTCACCGCGCCGCGCAGCATCTCGGCCAGCTTCGTCTCCCGCCCCGTGACGGTGATGTAGTCCGGCAGCGACAGGTCGAGCAGCTCGGCGAGGGCGGCGGACTGGCGGTCGTTGCCGCGCCAGGTGCAGTGCTCCTCCATGTCGAGGTAGGCGGACAGCTCGAGCCCGACGAAACGGGCCACGTTCTCGGGCGCCAGGCCACGGGCGATGCGGTGCTCGCGCAAGGTCCGCGGCTTCCCGATCAGTTCACCGGGGGAGCACCACAACACGCCCGCGAGGGCGGAGAGTTCGGTGTTCGTCGGGGACATGGTCCCGCGCTCCCAGGAGGTCACCAGGTCCGCGGTCACGTAGGGCAGTCCGAAGGAGACGCGCATTCCGTAGGCGACGTGCTCGGGGCCCATGTCGAGGGCCGTGCGCAGCCGGCGGGCGGCGATGGCGTTGAAGGGCGGGGCGGGCTGAAGGGGCCGAGTGGAGTGGTTCGGGCGGTTCGGGTGGGGTGACGGTGGGTGCACGCGCCACAACGTAGGGGGGCGGGAGTGCACTGACTACGGTCTGTTCGGCCAGGAATACGGATTGTAGGAAGGTACGGCTGTGCTGCGTTCCGGGGTCGGTGGAGCGCGCCGGCTGGCAAGGTAGAGGGGCATATGCGCGAACGTCCCCCGTCACCGCCCGCTGACACCCGACCGGGATCGGCCCTGACGACGCTCCCCGAACCTCGCGCCTGTGGACGGAGGTCGAAGGAACGTGCGTCAGAGCGCGTACCACGCCCCACCGGGCGGCCGAGCCGAACCCGCGGCTCAATCCCGCCGTTCCGCTCCGCCCGGGCAGGTGACTCACCCCTTGACCGCGCCGCCCAGGGCGAAGCCTCCTCCCAAACGCCGGGCGATGAGCACGTACAGCAGGATCACCGGCGTCGAGTAGACGATCGAGAACGCCGCCAGCTGCCCGTACGCCACCATTCCCCGGTTGCCGAAGAACTCGTTGATGCTCACGCTCGCCGGCATCTGGTCCGGCGTGAGCAGCAGCATGAACGGGACGAAGAAGTTGCCCCACATCACGACGAAGGAGAAGACGGTGACGACCGCGACTCCCGGGCCCATGAGGGGGAGCACGATCCGGACCAGGGACTGCATCGAGGAGGCCCCGTCCGTCCACGCGGCCTCCTCCAGCTCCTTCGGCACCCCGTCCATGAAGTTCTTCATCAGCCAGATGGCGAAGGGGAGTTGGGAGGCGGCGAAGAAGAGGATGGTGCCCTGCATGGTGTCGATCAGGTTCACCTGGACGAACAGCGCGTACACCGGGACCATGATCGCCGTGATGGGCAGGCTCGTCGCGAACAGGATGGTGAGCAGGAAGGGCCGGTTCAGACGGGAGCGGAAGCGGGAGAGCGGATAGGCCGCCAGGGCCGCGCACACCACCGTCAGCAGGGTCGCCCCGCCGCACAGGACCAGGCTGTTGAGCAGCGGGGTGAAGGTGATGTCCTGCTTCAGGATCGCGTCGAAGTTGGACCAGGTGACGCCGTCGGGCGCCTTCACCCTGAGGTCCGCGTGCGGGTCCACGGAGGAGAGCAGCACCCAGAGCAGGGGCAGCGCGAAGGCGGCGGCGACCGCCAACAGCCCCGCGTCGGCGGCCAGTCGGCGGCTGCGGCGGCGGTCGGCGAGAGTGAGGGCCATGGGGGGTCAGACCTCCGTCCGCAGCAGGCGCAGATAGACCAGGGAGAACAGCGAGCCGACCAGCAGGAGCAGCAGGGCCACCGCGGTGCCGTAGCCGATCATGCTGTTCTGGAAGGCCCGTTCGTACATGAACAGAGGAAGGGTCTGGCTCTTGTTCCCGGGACCGCCCCTCGTCATCACCCAGATCAGTCCGAAGACCGACAGGGTCTGCAGGGTGTTGAGCATCAGGTTGGTGCCGATGGAGCGGCGGATCATCGGCAGGGTGATGTGCCACATCCGGCGCCAGCCGCCCGCGCCGTCGACCTCGGCCGCCTCGGTGACCTCCTTCGGGATCTCGTTCAGCGCGGCCGAGTAGACCAGCATGGAGAAGGCCGTGCCGCGCCAGACGTTGGCGAAGGACACCGCGAGGATCGGCAGGGTGAACAGCCAGTTCTGGGAGGGGAGATGGAGCAGGTCCAGGATGGCGTTCAGGGTGCCCTCGCGGCGGAAGAAGGCGTACAGCAGGAATCCGGCGACGACCTCCGGCAGCACCCACGCCGTGATCACGACACCGCCGGTGAGGGTGCGCACGGGCTTGGACGCCCGTTGCATCAGGGCGGCGAGGGCGAGTCCCAGGGTGTTCTGCCCCAGCAGGGACGAGATGACCGTGAACACGAGGGTCAGCCATACGGCGTTGAGGAACTCCTCGTCCCTGAAGGCCTCGCGGAAGTTGGCGAGACCGACGAAGGAGGAGTGGGCCTGCCCGGTGAGCTGGAGATCGGTGAAGGCGATGTAGGCGCAGTAGGCGATGGGGCCGGCCAGGAACAGCAGCAGGAGGACGACGGCGGGGGACAGGGGAAGGAGACGGGCGAGGGCACGGCGCGTCTGCCGGCGGGGCGGCGGGGAGGCCGCCGGGCGCGAGGGCGACTCGGCCGCCCTCGGGCTCGGTGCGTGCGCGGGCGGGGTCGCGGCGGTCACTTCTTGACGACCTGGTTGTCGGTGGCGTCCTTCAGGGCGTCGTCGTAGCCGCTCGCCGCCTTGTCGACGGAGAGATCACCCGTCGTGACGCCCTCCATCGCCTCCTGGATGGCGGTGGACACCTTCGGGTACGCCGGGTAGGCGGGCCGGTAGTGCGTGCTCGCGACGAGATCCGTGAAGAACTTGATGCCGGGCTGGGCGCTCGCGTACGACGGGTCGCTCGCGACGTCCTTGCGTACGGAGATGCCGGAGTTGGCGATGTACCACTTCTCGGCGTTGGCCTTGGTCTGCATCGTCCTGACGAAGTCGAAGGCGAGGTCGGGGTTGCCCGCCTTGGCGGGGATCGCCCAGGTCCAGCCGCCGGACATGCTCACCTTGCCGGGGGCCTGACCGTGCTGGGTGGGCATGTACGCGAGGCCCAGCTCGCTCGACCACCGCGGCCATTCGTGGCCGCTGCCCTTCAGCCAGGCCTGGGGGAGCCAGGAGCCGTCGAGGGCGATGCCCAGCTTGCCCTTCGGCAGCAGATCCCCGGCGACGATGGTCTGGATGTTGGGGTCGAGGGCGTCGGAGACGTCCGGTCCGAGCTTCTCCTTGTAGACGCTCTCGACGAACCGCAGCGTGTCCCTGAAGCCCTGGCTCCCGGCGATCCACTTCTTGGACGCCGTGTCGTACAGCGGGTCCGTCGTCCCGTCGTTCGTGCCGTAGAGCAGCATCTCGAAGGTCTGCATCGTGGCGGCCTCACCCGCGGGCTTGCCGGTGTAGAGGTTGATCGGCGTGACACCCGGGACCTTCTTCTTGACGGCGCGGGCCGCGGCGAGGACGTCGTCCCAGTTCTTCGGCTGCCAGTCGGCGGGAAGCCCCGCCCGCTTGAAGATGCCCTTGTCGAACCAGAGCCCCCGGGTGTCGGTGCCGTCCGGGACGCCGTACCTCTTCCCGTCCTCGGCCTTCGCCGCGGCCTTCGCGGTGTCGATGAACTGGTTCCAGTCGGGCCACTTGGCCAGGTAGGCGTCCAGGGGCTTCAAGTACCCGCTGGTGATGTCGGAGTTGATGAGGAAGGTGTCCTCATAGACCAGGTCCGGGGCGGTCTTGGGGGAGCGGAGCATCTGCTGCAGCTTGGTGTAGTACTCCGAGTCCGGGGCCTTGATGGGGACGAGCTGGACCTTCTTGCCGGGGTAGCGCTTCTCGAACTGCTTCTTGATGTCCGCGAGATAGTCGTCCATCACACGGATCGAGTTGTCCGTGGACTGCTTGAAGGAGATCTTCACGGTGTCCGGACTGCTGCCGGAACCGCTGCCGCAGCCGGTGAGGGCGCCTGCGGCGAGAGCGGTGGAGAGGAGGGCGGTGATGGCGGCGGTGGGGCGCACGGGCATGACCTCCTGCGGGCCTACGTCGTTGTCGGCCGAGATGGTTGCCCGGTGAAGGTAGGAGGAGTGGTCTAGTCAGGTCAATGCGCCTGCAGGGTTGCGGTGTTGGGGTCGGGGCGGGTACGACGAGCGGCTGAGGCCTGATGCGAAAGTCCCGCCGTCCGCCCGGATGGCGGGCCCTGCGGCGTCATGGAGGAGCGTGCCGGGCGTCGCGGGGCAGGCGGGACCTTCGCAGCAGGCCCTAGCGCCCGGGAACCCACCGGTACTGCAGCTCCGGTCGCCCCACGGTCCCGTACTGCGGGCTGCGCGCCGCCCTGCCCGCGTCGACCAGGTGCTCCAGATACCGCCGGGCCGTGATCCGGGATATCCCCACGGCCTCCGCCACCCCCGCCGCCGTCAGCCCCTCGGCGGCCTCCCGAAGTGCTCCCGTCACCCGCTCCAGGGTTGGCCCGCTCAACCCCTTCGGCAGCGCCGCCGGCGAGGGGGCGCGCAGGGTCGCCAGCGCCCGGTCCACCTCGTCCTGGCCGCTCGCCTCCCCGGCCGCCCCGCGGAACTCCGCGTACCGCACCAGCCGGTCCCTGAGCGTCGCGAAGGTGAACGGCTTCAGGACGTACTGCACGACCCCCAGCGACACCCCTTCGCGCACCACCGTCAGATCCCGCGCGGACGTCACCGCGATCACGTCCGCGTGATGCCCCGCCGCCCGCAACGACCGCGCGAACTGCAGCCCGTGCACGTCCGGCAGATGCAGGTCCAGCAGCAGCAGATCCACCGGCGTGCGGTCCAGCAGCCGCCGTGCCTCCGCGCCCGTGTGCGCCTTCCCGACCGCGACGAACCCCGGGACCCGGCCGACGTACATGACGTGTGCGTCCGCCGCGACCGGATCGTCCTCCACCACCAGCACCCGGATGTCGGTCATGCCTCGCCTCCCGGCACCGGGACGGCCGCCGCCGTACTCAGCGGCAGCCGCACCGCGAACTCCGCGCCTCCGCCGTCCGCCTCGGTCACCGTCAGTTCGCCGCCCTGCCGCTGCACAGCCTGCCGTACCAGCGCCAGACCCAGCCCCCGGCCCCCCGGCCCGGACGGTTTGGTGGAGAAGCCGCGCTGGAAGACCAGGTCGGCGTGGGCGGGATCCACCCCGGCGCCCGTGTCCGCCACCCGCAGCACCAGCTCGGAGCCCACCGCGTAGGCCGTCACCGTCACCCGCGCCCGCACGCTGCCCAGTGCCGCGTCCACCGCGTTGTCGATCAGGTTGCCGAGGATGGTCACCAGGTCCCGGGCGGGCAGGGTCGGCGGCAGCAGACCGTCGTCCAGGCGGCTGTCCTCCGACACCACCAGTTCCACGCCCCGCTCGTTCGCCTGCGCCGTCTTGCCCAGGAGCAGCGCCGCCAGCACCGGCTCGCTCACCGCCGCCACCACCTGGTCGGTGAGCGCCTGCGCCAGTTCCAGTTCCGCCGTGGCGAAGTCCACCGCCTCCTCCGCGCGGCCCAGCTCGATCAGGGAGACCACCGTGTGGAGGCGGTTCGCGGCCTCGTGCGCCTGGGAGCGCAGGGCCTGGGTGAAGCCACGCTCGGAGTTCAACTCGCCCATCAGGGACTGCAGTTCGGTGACGTCCCGGAGGGTGACCACGGTGCCGCGGCGCTCTCCGCCGGACACCGGCGAGGTGTTGACCACCAGCACCCGGTCCGCCGTCAGATGCACCTCGTCCACCCGCGGCTCCGACGCCAGCAACGCCCCCGTCAACGGACTCGGCAGACCCAGGTCCGCGACCGACGTCCCGATCACGCCCCGCTCGCCCTCCAGCCCCAGCAGCTCCCGTCCGCCGTCGTTGATCAGCGCCACCCGGTACTGCCCGTCCAGCATCAGCAGCCCCTCGCGCACCGCGTGCAGGGCGGCCTCGTGGTAGTCGTGCATCCGGCTGAGCTCGGCCGCGTTCATGCCGTGGGTGTGGCGGCGCAGCCGGACGTTGACGACGTACGTGCCGATCGCGCCCAGGGCGAGGGCGCCGACCGCGACGCCGAGCAGCGCCGAGACCTGGCCCCGTACCTGCTTGCTGATCGCCTGGACCTTGATACCGGCGCTGACCAGGCCGATGACGTTGTCGTCCGCGTCCTTGATCGGGGTGACCGCGCGGACCGACACACCGAGGGTGCCCTTGTACTTCTCGGTGAGATAGCCGCCCTGCTGGGCCTTGGCGATATTGCCGACGAAGTGCTTGCCGATCAGCTTCTTGTTGGGGTGGGTCCAGCGGATGCCCTGCGGATTCATGATCGTCACGAAGTCCACGTCGGCGTCGCGCATCACCTTCAGCGCGTACGGCTGGAGCTCGGTGCTCGGCTTGGGGGTGGCGATCGCGGCGTGCACGGAGGGCGCGTCGGCGATGGAGCGGGCCACCGCCATGGCCTGCCGGCCGGCCGCCCGCTCGGCCTGCCGCTCGTCGCTGACGTACGTGAACAGCGCGTATCCGGCCACGACGACCGCGATCAGCACGGCCTGCATGGCGAAAAGCTGCCCCGCCAGGCTGCGGGGTCTCGGGACGGGGAGGCGCATGGCGTCAGTCTGCCTCGCACGTCAAGCGTGAACGAAATGAACGGAAGGGTGACCGCCCTCACAGGGGCACGGGATAGTCACCGCAATGCGGAAGCGAGCGGAAGCGGGACATACGGTTCCAGCCATCGCGGCCGCCGGACGAAACCGCACCCCCGATCCCCATCCCCCGGACGTGAGCCGCACGCCGGTGATGCCGACGAAGACGTCAAGGAGGGCAGCCGTGGCCGCCGCCAGCACCCCCGATACGGCACCTGCCGCACCCCGCGTGAAGCGGGACCGTACCCACTACCTCTACCTCGCCGTGATCGCGGCGGTCCTGCTCGGTATCGCCGTGGGTCTGATCTGGCCCGACGCCGGCGTCGAGCTCAAGCCGCTCGGTACGGGCTTTGTGAACCTGATCAAGATGATGATCTCCCCGATCATCTTCTGCACGATCGTGCTCGGTATCGGATCGGTACGGAAGGCCGCGAAGGTCGGTGCCGTCGGCGGTATCGCGCTCGGCTACTTCCTGGTGATGTCGCTGGTCGCACTGACCATCGGACTCGTCGTCGGCAACATCCTGCACCCGGGCGACGGACTGCACCTCACCAACGCGATCAAGGCCTCCGGCCACGACCAGGTCTCCAGCGACGCGCTCCCGCCCGTGGACTTCGTGCTGTCGATCATCCCGACCACCTTCGTCTCGGCGTTCACCGAGGGCCAGGTCCTGCAGACCCTGCTCATCGCGCTGCTCACCGGCTTCGCGCTGCAGGCCATGGGCTCGGTCGGCCAGCCGATCCTGCGCGGTGTCGAGCACATCCAGCGGCTCGTCTTCCGCATCCTCGCCATGGTGATGTGGGCCGCCCCGATCGGTGCCTTCGGCGCCATCGCCGCGGTCGTCGGCTCGGCCGGCCTGGACGCCCTGAAGAGCCTCGCGGTCCTGATGCTCGGCTTCTACGTCACCTGCTTCCTGTTCGTCTTCGTCGTGCTGGGCACTCTGCTGCGGGTCATCGCCGGGCTGAACATCCTCTCGCTGTTCAAGTACCTGGCCCGTGAGTTCCTGCTGATCCTGTCCACCTCCTCCTCCGAGTCCGCGCTGCCCCGGCTCATCGCGAAGATGGAGCACCTGGGCGTCAGCAAGCCGGTGGTCGGCATCACCGTCCCGACCGGCTACTCCTTCAACCTCGACGGCACCATGATCTACATGACCATGGCGTCCCTCTACATCGCCGACGCCCTCGGCACGCCGATGTCCGTCGGCGAGCAGATCCCGCTGCTGCTCTTCCTGCTGCTGGCCTCCAAGGGCGCGGCGGGCGTCAGCGGCGCGGGACTCGCGACCCTGGCCGGTGGTCTGCAGTCGCACAAGCCCGCCCTGGTGGACGGCGTCGGCCTGATCGTCGGCATCGACCGCTTCATGAGCGAGGCCCGCGCCCTGACCAACTTCGCGGGCAACGCGGTCGCCACCGTGCTGGTCGGCACCTGGACCAAGGAGATCGACAAGGTCCGCGTCCGCCAGGTCCTCGCCGGAGAGCTCCCCTTCGACGAGACCACCCTCCTCGACGAGGGCGTGCAGCCGCACGCCGAGATCCCCGAGCAGGGCGGCGAGAAGGAACTCGCCAAGGCCTGAGGCCCCGGCGAACCCGGAAGGCGCCCGCCCTGAACCCGGGCCCGTTCCCCGCCCACGCCGGACGGCTGAGTGTCCCCCCGTCGCTCAGCCGCCCGGTCCGGGGCAGGCCACCCGGTCCCGGGAGAACCCGCGGTCGCCGCGGCGAACTGACCTCCCCGGATCGTCGTCTCTTACTCCGATGCACTAACGTGCCGTGCCGTCGACCGGCACGGCACGTTCGTACGCTCGGCATGCTCGACACGGCGGTATGGAGGCGCGGGGGATGAAGATCGACTGGGACCGGCGGACGTGTTCCCGCAAGGGGCACATCACGTACGCGCCGGACGACCCCCGGCTGCGGGTGCGGCTGCACGCCGAGACCGCCCTCGGCGAGGTCTGGCGCTGTCTGCGCTGCGGCGACTTCGTGCTCGGCGAGCCGCACGGCTCGGGACCGGCCGCCGAGGCGCCCCTGGTGCCGCGCGGCAAGGTGCTGCGCGACCTGTTCATCCTGCGCTTCCTGGCGATCGAGCGGGCCGTGCGCGGCGTGTTCATCGTGCTGGTGGCGGTGGCCGTGTGGAAGTTCAGCAACAGCCAGGACTCGGTGCGCCGGCTCTTCGACGAGTACCTCGACGTCTTCCGGCCCGCCTTCCGGCACTTCCACTACGACCTCGACCACTCGCCGATCGTCGGCACCATCCAGAAGACCTTCGGCTACAAGCACTCCACGCTGGTCCTGGTGGCCGCGCTGCTGCTCGCCTACGCGCTGATCGAGCTCGTCGAGGCGGTCGGCCTCTGGTACGCCAAGCGCTGGGCGGAGTACCTGACGGTGGTCGCCACCGCCGCGTTCCTGCCGCTGGAGATCTACGAACTCACCGAGCACATCAGCTGGCTGAAGATCACCACGCTGGTCCTCAACATCCTCGCGGTGCTCTACATCGCCCTCGCCAAGCGCCTGTTCGGACTCCGCGGCGGCCGCAGGGCCTTCGAGGAGGAACGCCAGAGCGCGTCACTCCTGGAGGTCGAGGAGTCGGCCGGGGTACCGGTCTAGGGCCGCCGCTCCGGGTGCGCCCGGCGACCGTTTGGTGACGCTTGCCCTAAATGCTTTGCCTCGGGTGCTGGTTGGGACCAGGCTGGGGAGCCCTGGAGCGCACGTACCGACCATACGGAGGCGGCATGGGGGAGTCCGAAGGGGTCGAGATCGTCAGCTCGGCCGCGTACGAGCGGCGCTACGGCGCTGGCCGCGAGCCGTCGTCGCTGTCGATGGAGCAGATCTCGGAGATGTTCTACGAGTTCCTCTCCGCCGTGGCCCGTCCCCGGCGCAAGGAGGACGACGATCGCCGCAACCTCACCAGGCGGCTGCGCGAGCACCTCGGCTCGGCGCCCACCGACCGCCCGGTGGTCAAGGCGGCGTACCCGCCCTACGACCTCCCCAACGTGCACCTCGCGCTGGAGCGCTGGTTCGCCGCCGACGACCGCTCCTACGAGCTCATCGGCATGCGCGGCGCCCAGCACCACGGCGAGCTCACCCTCGGCGACATCCTCGAATCCGCCGACCGCTACGACCGGTTCACCATCGGCGCGGTCGACTACGCGCACCTGCCGATCTCCCCGGACGAGGAACTGGCCTGCGTCTCCTGCGGTTTCTATCTCGGCACCGACTGCGAGGAGCGGTTCGCGGTGCTGCTGCGCGGCCCCGCCGACGAGTACGGGCGCAACAAGGTCGAGATCGAGGTCCTCGCGCAGGAGAAGGAGTTCGCGGACCGGCTGCTCGCGGACCTGGACGCGATCGTGCGCGAGCACAACGTCTTCCGCGGCCAGGTGCTGTCCTTCGAGGGCTCCCAGTTCGGCCACGGCCTCGGCCCGTTCCGCTTCCACCGCAGGCCCGGCCTGACCCGCGAGGACATCGTGCTGCCGACCGGCCTGCTGGAGCGGGTGGAACGCCAGGTGGTGGGCGTGGCCCGGCGCCGCGAGCAGCTGCGGGCGGTCGGCCAGCACCTGCGCCGGGGCCTGCTGCTCTACGGCCCGCCCGGCACCGGCAAGACCCACACCATCCGCTACCTCCTCTCCCACCTCCCACAGTTCACGGCGGTCATCCTCTCCGGCACCAGCATCGAGGCCATCGGCCCGGCCTGCGCCCTGGCCCGGATGCTCCAGCCCGCGCTCGTCGTCCTGGAGGACTGCGACCTGATCGCCGAGGCTCGCGACTACGGCAACGGCGAACAGCCCCTGCTCTTCCAGGTGCTGAACGAGATGGACGGCCTGGGCGACGACGCCGACGTCGCCTTCCTGCTCACCACCAACCGCGCCGACCTCCTGGAACCGGCCCTCGTGCAGCGCCCCGGCCGCGTCGACCTCGCCGTCGAGATCCCGCTGCCCGACGCCGAGGGCCGCGCCGCCCTCCTCGCCCTGTACGGCACCCATCTCGACTTCGGCGAGGACATCGCCGCCGAGGTGGTGACCCGCACCGAGGGCACGACGGCCTCCTTCACCAAGGAACTGGTGCGCCGCTCGGTGCTGATCGCGGCGGAACGCGAGTCCGCCCGCACCGAACCGGCGGACGTCCGCGAGGCCCTCGACGAACTCCTCTCCGACCGCGACCGTCTCACCCGCCGGCTGCTGGGCGCACGGACCGGCGACGAGGACGAGGAGGACTGGCCGGCGGACGACGACGAGGAGGAGGTCCACTCGGGGCCGCCCTCCGGCGAGTGGCTGCTGGGCCCGCGTCCCGGCCGGGCGCCCGGTGTGCCGCCCCGCTGACACCGGTGCTTGCCTTGACGTCGGCGTGAAGGCTTACGGTCACAGGCATGCGAATCGGCGAGCTGGCCGCACGGGCCGGGACCACGACGAGGGCGCTCAGGTACTACGAGGCGCGCGGTCTGCTGCCCGCGCGTCGCGACGAACTCGGACACCGGACCTACGACGAGAGCGATGTGAAGCTGCTCCGGCAGATCCGCACGCTGCAGGACTTCGGGTTCGACCTGGAGGAGACACGGCCCTTCGTGGAGTGTCTGCGGGCCGGTCATCCGGAGGGTGACTCCTGCCCGGCCTCGCTCGCGGTCTACCGGCGCAAGCTCGCCGAACTCGACGCGCTGATCGGCGAGTTGCAGGCGGTGCGGGCGACCATCGCCGTGCGCCTGGCCTCGACCGACAGCGAACCACCGTTGTGCGAACTGGGAGGGCGGGAACTGTGAGCGTGACCGAGGTGACGGACGCGGACTTCGCGGCGCAGGTGATCGGCTCGGAGCTGCCGGTGCTGGTGGAGTTCACCGCCGACTGGTGTCCGCCGTGCCGGCAGATGGGCCCGGTGCTGAAGGCCCTCGCGGCCGAGGAGGGCGAGCGGCTGAAGGTGGTCCAGCTGGACGTGGACACCAACCCGGAGACGACGAACGCCTACAAGGTGCTGTCGATGCCCACCTTCATGGTGTTCCGGGCCGGTGAGCCGGTGAAGGCGATGGTGGGCGCCCGGCCCAAGCGGCGGCTGCTCGCGGAGCTGGAGGACGTGCTCTGACTACCCGTACTGGGGCTGGAAGGTGCGCAGGACGTCCTGGCCCGGCTGGACGATGCCGTAAGTGCTCTCCGGTACCTCGTTCCAGGCACCGGGGAGATCGCCCAGCGGCTCCGACACGATCAGCCGGGTCTCGTCGGAGACGTCCTTCAGGAACGAGACGTCGGGGTGGAGTGCGCGCAGGTCGCTGACGCGGCTGCTGTAGAACAGCGACCGTGAGGCACCGGCGCTGGAGTACCGGAAGGCCCAGACCCGCTCACCGTCGGTCACGGCGACCGTCATCTGCAGGGGCTGAGCCACCCCGTGCGTGTGCCCCACGTGTTCGACCAGGCCCGCCATACGGGCCACGGCTCCCGGGGGATCGACGTCGAGTCCGTAGGTGAGGGCCAGGTAGAACATGAGTTCCGAGTCCGTGGTGCCCTCGATCGAGGGGAACAGGACGGGGTCGACGGCGAGGGTGAGATCGCGGCGCAGTACCGCGAAATCGGCGATCGCGCCGTTGTGCATCCACATCCAGTGACGGTGCCGGAAGGGGTGGCAGTTGGTCTGCTGCACGGGCGTCCCGGTGGAAGCCCGGATGTGGGCGAAGAACAGCGGCGAGCTGACGTGGGAGGCGATCTCGTGGAGGTTGCGGTCGCTCCAGGCCGGGCCGGTGTCGTGGAAGACGGCAGGGGTGTGGGCGTGGTCCGTGTACCAGCCCACACCGAAGCCGTCGCCGTTGGTCGTCTCGACGCCCATCCGTGAATGGAGGCTCTGGTCGATCAGTGAGTGCGTCGGGCGGTAGAGGACCTCGTCGATCAGCACGGGTGTCCCCGAGTAGGCGAGCCAGCGGCACATGACGGTATCCCTGTCTCGGGCCTGCCGCGCCGGTCAGTCGGCGTCCGCGTCCGGCAGGTCCAGCCCGAAGGCCTCGCCGATGTTCCGGGCGGCGGACACGACACGGGCGCTGCCGACGACGGGTGCGATGGCCACGAGGGTGCCGCGGATCCGCTCCAGCGGAATGCCCAGTGATTCCGCCGTGCCGATGTTGAGCAGGTAGGAGGCCGGCGCGGCGTCCATGGCCACCAGCGCCGCGATACGGGCGAGCAGGTAGGTCTCCGGGTCGAGGCCCGACCGCTCGAAGGTGTTGAGGGTCATCTGCACGAGCGTTTCGAAGACGGGAGCGTCGGCCTCGGCGAGTGCGGTCACTCCGCCCGCGCCGGTGGTGTCCTGGGTCATCTCGAGGTCCGTTCTCGCAGGGGTGCGGAGGTTGTGGTCACCCACCAGCGAACTCCGGCCCGAGTGAGCGCCGCCTCACCCGCCGCGGGTGGTTCCGGCGACGCCCGACCCGACGGGAACAAAGAGAAATCCCCCGAGCAATTGCGCTCGGGGGATTTTCCCGCGTATATTCAATGGTTCGCGACTTCGGGGAATTGAGTCGCAAAGAAGTTCAGTGAGCACAGTATATCTGGCCGGGAGTGGAATTGTCAAACAGCGATGAAATTCGCGGTGAGCAGGAATTCATCGACAGGCTTTACGCCCGTGTGGACGCCCTGCGCGGGGACACCGAGGCCGGTGTCACGGACGCGCTCGCCCAGGGCAACACGCCCATGCAGGCCCGGCTGGAGCGGGACATCCTGGTCGCCGAGCGCTCCGGACTGCTGGCCGCCCTGAACGCGGTGGACGGCTCGCTCTGCTTCGGCCGGATCGACCTGACCTCGGGCGCCAACCACCACATCGGCCGCATCGGGCTGCGCACCGACGACGCCGAGCGCACCCCGATCCTCGTCGACTGGCGGGCCGACGTCGCCCGCCCCTTCTACCTGGCCACCGGCCACACCCCGATGGGCCTGCGCCGGCGCCGGCACATCACCACCGGCGGCCGTACCGTCACCGCCCTGCACGACGAGATCCTCGACCTCGGGGACCGGGAGCGCACCGGCCACGAGGACCCGACCGGCGACGCCGTGCTGCTCGCCGCCCTCGACGCGGCCCGCACCGGACGTATGCACGACATCGTGCAGACCATCCAGGCCGAGCAGGACGAGATCATCCGGGCGCCCCACCGCGGTGTGCTGGTCGTCGAGGGCGGCCCGGGGACCGGCAAGACGGCCGTCGCGCTGCACCGGGCGGCCTTTCTCCTCTACGAGCACCGGGAACTGCTCGCCAAGCGGGCCGTGCTCATCGTCGGCCCCAACCCCGCCTTCCTCGGCTACATCGGCGAGGTGCTGCCGGCCCTCGGCGAGACCGGCGTACTGCTCGCCACCGTGGGGGAGTTGTTCCCCGGCGTTCGGGCGACGGCCACGGACACCCGGGAGGCGGCGGCCGTGAAGGGCCGAGCGGACATGGCGGACGTGCTCGCCGACGTCGTACGCGACTGGCAGGCGCTGCCCGACCCGGTGATCGCGATCGAGCACGACAGGGAGGTCCTGATGCTCGACGACGGCCTGGTGAAGGTCGCCCGCGAGAGGACCCGCGCCGCCCGGCTGCCGCACAACGTGGCCCGGGAGCACTTCGAGGGCCACATCCTCAACACGCTCACCGAGCTGTACGCCGAGCGCGTCGGCACCGACCCCTACGACGGCGGCAGTCTGCTGGACGCCTCCGACGTCACCCAGATCCGTGACGAGATCGCCGAGAACCCCGAAGTGTGGGCCGCCATCGACCAGTTGTGGCCGCGGCTGACCCCGCAGCGGCTGGTCGCGGACTTCCTCGCCGACCCCGTCGGCTACGTTTCGGACGAGGACTCGGCCGCCATCCGCCGCCCGGTGACCCGCGCGTGGACCGTGGCGGACGTCCCGCTGCTCGACGAGGCGGCCGAACTGCTCGGCGTGGACGAGCGGTTCGCACGGGCGCGGGCCGAGCGCGAGCGGGAGACCCAGATCGCCTACGCGCAGGGCGTGCTGGACGTGTCCTTCGCCTCCCGGACCTACGAGTTCGAGGACAAGGAGGACAGCGACCCGGACGGCTCCGAGGTGCTGTCCGCGCACGACATCATCGACGCCGAGCGGTTCGCCGAGCGGCAGGAGGAGGACGACCACCGCAGCGCCGCCGAGCGCGCGGCCGCCGACCGCACCTGGGCCTTCGGGCACATCATCGTGGACGAGGCGCAGGAGTTGTCGCCGATGGCCTGGCGGCTGCTCATGCGGCGCAGCCCGACCCGCTCGATGACCCTGGTCGGCGACCCGGCGCAGACCGCGGAGGCGGCGGGCGTCGGCTCCTGGGAGAAGATCCTCGAGCCCTACGTCGAGGACCGCTGGGAGCACACCCGCCTGGGCGTCAACTACCGCACCCCCGCCGAGGTCATGGACCTGGCGGCGGCCGTCGTACGCGCCGAGAACCCGGACTTCGAGCCGCCGAGCTCGATCCGTTCGACGGGGGTACGGCCCTGGGTGCGCGCCACCGACGATCTGCCCGGCGCGGTCGCCGATGCGGTGAAGGAGTTGACCCCCGCCGAGGGCCGGCTCGCGGTCATCGCCCCGCGCCATCTGCACCGCAGGCTCGCGGCCCGGCTGGACGGGGTGACGGTCGGCGCGGAACCGGACCTGACCCGGACCGTCGTCCTCCTCGACCCGCGTCAGTCGAAGGGGCTGGAATTCGACTCCGTGCTGGTGGTCGAGCCGGCTCTGTACGGCACCAGTGACCTCTATGTGGCGCTGACCCGGGCCACCCAGCGGCTGGGCGTGCTGCACACCGGACGGCTGCCGAAGGGACTGGTCGACACGGATGCCCCGGGGATCACCAAGCCGTAACAGTTCCCGCCATGGTCACTGCTCGTGCACGTTCGGTGCGGTATGCGTGGTGGTCATGGAAGCCCATCCGTACACCGGCGCGCCGGCCGACCGTCCCCGGCTCGAGTCACTGCCCGTCCAGCCGCTGCTCACGGCGGAGTTCGACGCCGATCCCGGGGCGGTGTACGACAGGCTGCGGCGCACCTACGGTCCGGTGGCTCCCGTCGGGCTGATGGGCGTGCCCGTGTGGCTGGTTCTCGACTACCGCGAGGTGCTGGAGGTCCTGAAGAACGAGAACCAGTGGCGACGGGACGTCAGGTACTGGCGGGCCCGGGCCGAGGGGCGCCTGCCCCACGACTGGCCGCTGCTCGCCGGGTACGAGGTGCGGCAGACCATGTTCATGGACGACGAGGAGCACCGGGCGGCGCGCGGGACCCTGCACTCGGCGCTGCGGCCCTTCCAGGAGCCGCGCACTCCGCAGGGGTGGGAACTCAGGGCGACCGTCGCGCGGTACGCGGACGAACTCATCGGTGTGCTCGCCGCCGAGTCGGGGACGGCCGGGTTCGCGGACCTGGGAGCTCAGTACACCCGACCGCTGCTGCTCATGGTCACCACCAAGCTGTTCGGCTGCCCGGTCGAACTCGGCGACGAACTGGTCATGGACCTCTGGCGGATGCTGGACGGCGGACCGGACGCGGGGCCCGCGACGGGACGGGCGCTGGCGGCGATGACCCGGCTGGCCGCGCACCGGCGGGCCCGGCCCGGGGACGACCTCACGTCCTACATGCTGCTGGCCGACCCGGGCATGAGCGACGAGCAGCTGGGGCGGGAGCTGTTCATGAACGCCGTGTACCTGAACGACATCACCGGCAACATGGTGCTCAACACCCTGCTGGAGGTGCTGCGCGGCAACGCCGGGGTGCGGCGGAGCCTGTCGGCCGGGCAGTTCGGGGAGACGGTCAACCGGGCGGCGCTGGTCAATCCGCCGGTCGCCAACATGTGCTTCCGGTTCGTGGCGCGGGACGCGCTGCTGGGCGACTTCTGTGTGCGGGCCGGTGACGTGGTCTCGCCGTCGGCCGCCGCGGCGCACCAGGACCTGCTGGCGATCGGCTCCTCCCCGATGGTGGGCTCGACGGTCAGTACACGGGCCCATCTGGGCTGGGGCGCCGGTCCGCACGGCTGCCCGAGCGCGGCGCGCGAACTGGGCGGAATGATCGTGACCACGGCGGTGGGCCGCGTCTTCGACCACTTCACCACGGCCGAACTGACCCTGCCGCCGGACCAGTTGCCGTGGCGGACGGGGCCGGTGGTACGGGGGCTGAGGCTGCTGCCGGTGCGGTACGAGCTGAGCGGCCGGGTGCGTCCTTCCGTCCCCGGGGCGCGGGAGGAGCCCGTCGCGGTCGACACGGGCCGCTGTGACAGCCAGGTGCGGGGGCTGCTGTCGGCGCTGCGGAGGCTGATGTTCGGGAACCGCTGAGCGGGGCCCGGGGCCTGTGTGCCCCGGACCCCTGCTCAGGGAGCGGTCACGCCGGGCGCAGCCAGAGCGTCGCCAGCGGGGGCAGGGTCAGCCGGATGCTGGCCGGGCGGCCGTGCCAGGGATGGGGCTCCGGTTTGATGTCGTCCGGGTTGGTGACGTCCGTGCCGCCGTAGCGCGCCGCGTCCGTGTTCACCGCCTCGTGCCAGGCGGGGACGTCGTCCGGGGCGCCCAGACGGTAGTCGTGGCGGACCACCGGGGAGAAGTTGGAGACGGCCAGGAGCGGGGTGCCGTCGGTGGCGTACCGCAGGAACGCGAAGACGTTGTCGTCGGCCGCGTCGCCCACGATCCACTCGAAGCCCGCCGGCTGGATGTCCTGCTGCCACAGCGCCGGGCTGTGCCGGTACACGGTGTTGAGATCGCGGACCAGGTCACGCACGCCCCGGTGGTCGGCCTCGGCGCCGTACCCCGGGTCGAGCAGCCACCAGTCCGGGCCGTGCGCCTCCGACCACTCCGCGCCCTGCGCGAACTCCTGCCCCATGAAGAGCAGTTGCTTGCCGGGGTGCGACCACATGAAGGCCAGATAGGCGCGCAGGTTGGCCCGCTGCTGCCACCAGTCGCCCGGCATCTTCGAGACCAACGAGCCCTTGCCGTGGACGACTTCGTCGTGCGAGATGGGCAGGACGTAGTTCTCGCTGTACGCGTACACCATCGAGAACGTCATCTCGTTGTGGTGGTACTTGCGGTGGATCGGCTCGTGGCTCATGTAGTCCAGCGAGTCGTGCATCCAGCCCATGTTCCACTTCAGGCCGAAGCCGAGCCCGCCGAAGCCGCCCGGGCCACGGTGGTGCGTGGCGCGGGTGACGCCGTCCCAGGCCGTGGACTCCTCCGCGATCGTCACCACGCCCGGCACCCGCCGGTACACGGTCGCGTTCATCTCCTGCAGGAAGGCGACGGCGTCCAGGTTCTCCCGGCCGCCGTGCTCGTTCGGCACCCACTGGCCCGGCTCGCGCGAGTAGTCCAGGTAGAGCATGGAGGCGACGGCATCCACCCGCAGACCGTCGATGTGGAACTCCTCGCACCAGTAAACGGCGTTCGCCACCAGGAAGTTGCGCACCTCGCGGCGGCCGAAGTCGAACTCCAGGGTGCCCCAGTCGGGGTGCGCGGACCGCAGCGGGTCCTCGTGCTCGTACAGCGGACGGCCGTCGAACTCCGCGAGCGCCCAGTCGTCGCGCGGGAAGTGCGCCGGCACCCAGTCCATCAGGACGCCGATGCCGGCCTGGTGGAGGGCGTCGACCAGGTACCGGAAGTCGTCCGGGGTGCCTAGGCGGGCCGTCGGCGCGTAGAAGCCGGTGACCTGGTAGCCCCAGGAGCCGCCGAAGGGATGCTCGGCGACCGGCATCAGCTCGACATGAGTGAAACCGAGGTCCTTGACGTACGCGGGGAGCTGCTCGGCGAGTTGACGGTACGTCAGTCCGGGGCGCCAGGAGGGCAGATGGACCTCGTACACGGAGAACGGCGCCTCGTGCGCGGGCAGGTCCGCGCGGCGGGCCAGCCACTCCTCGTCGCCCCACTCATGGTGCGAGGCGGTGATGATCGACGAGGTCTCCGGCGGGGCCTGGGTGCGGCGGGCCAGGGGGTCGGCGCGCAGGGTCTTGGAGCCGTCGGGGCGGGTGATCTGGAACTTGTACAGCTCGCCCTCGCCGATGCCGGGCACGAACAGCTCCCACACGCCGGAGGAGCCGAGCGAGCGCATCGGGTAGCCGGTGCCGTCCCAGAAGTTGAAGGTGCCGGCCACGTGGACGCCGCGGGCGTTGGGGGCCCACACGGAGAAGCGGGTGCCTGCCACGCCCTGGTGGGTCATCGGGTGGGCGCCGAGCACCTTCCACAGCTCCTCGTGCCGGCCCTCACCGATCAGGTGCAGGTCCAGCTCGCCGAGCGTGGGCAGGAAGCGGTACGCGTCCTCGACGTCCTGCACGGCCCCCTCGTAGGTCACGATCAGCCGATACCCGGGCGGCACCTCCGACAGCGGCAGCAGCCCGGAGAAGAAACCGTCCCCGTCGTCCTCCAACTCCGCCCGCAACTCCCCGGCGACGACGGTCACGCCCAACGCGTAGGGCCGGAAAACCCGAAACGCCACGCCCCCCTCGACGGGGTGGGCCCCCAGCACGGTATGCGGATCATGATGGGTACCGGCCGACAACCGCTCCCGATCCTCACGGCCGAGAGCAACGGTCCCACGCCCGCCGCCCTCACCGGAGCCGACGGCCGGGACGGCCTGTGCGGAGCCGGAGTCACCGGCGGCGGCAACCGCCTCCGGCGCCGTGCCGCTCGGGGCGGCGGGTTGCTCCGGGGTGCCTGTGCCGTTGGGCTGGGCGGAGGCGCTTGCCTCGGTGAGCTGTTCCGGCGCCGAGGGGGTCGTGGTTGCGGGTTGCCGCGCCGCGGCAGTCGACGGCACGGTCTCGGACGACGTCGGCTCCGTCGGCGCGGCAGCCGCCGCCTGCGCCGCCGCAGCGGCCTTGCCGGCCGCCGCCTTCGAGGTCGCCGTCTTGGCAGGGGCCCTCTTCGCGGTGCTCGCCTTCTTGGCCGCGGCCTTCGCCGTGACCGCCTTCTTGGCTACCGCCTTCTCGGCCGCTGCCTTCTTGGCAGCCGTGGCGGAAGAGGCGGCGTTCGCCGGAGCCTTCTTGGCGGCCGCCTTGGTCACCGTGCCCGCGGCGGTCGCCTTCTTCACGGCCGCCTTCTTGAGCGCCGTGCCCTCGCCGGCGAGCTTCTTCGCGGCCGTCTTCTTCAGCGCCGCGTTGTCACCGGCCACCTTCTTCGCGGCTGCCTTCTTGGCCGCCGTGCCTTCCGCGGCCACCTTCTTGGCGGCTGTCTTCTTCACCGCCGCCGTACCCTGACCGGCGGTCTTCTTCGCTGTGGCCGTCTTCTTCGCCGCCGTGCCCTCGGCAGCGACCTTTTTGGCGGCCGCCTTCTTGAGCGCCGTGCCCTCGCCGGGGACCTTCTTTGCGGCCGTCTTCTTCAGCGCCGTGCCCTCCGCGGTCACCTTCTTCGCCGCCGTCTTCCTGGCCGCGGGCTCGGCGGCGGTCGTCTTCTTGGCGGCTGCCTTCTTCGCCGTCGCCTTCTTGGCTGTCGCCTTCTCCGCCGGGGCCGCGCCCGCCGGGGCCTTCGGGGGCGTCTTCCTCGCCGGGGTGTTCTCCGCCTCCGGCGCTGCTTCCGGCGTCGTCTTCCCGGGCGTGACCTTGTCCGCGGCCTTCTTCACCGCCTTCTTCACACTCTTCGCGGCTTTGACGGCCTTGTCCTCGGCCGTCTTCTTGGGATCCGGACCGCTGGACGTGGGGCGGGGGGTCACGGGCGGCGCCTCCTCGGCGAAGGGTCGGGGGTGGAGTAGGTCAGTACAGGACGGTACAAGTCAGTACAGGTCAGAGGTGGCGTAACGCTCTATCGCCGTCATCGGCACCGACAGCCAGTCAGGCCGGTGCCGGGCCTCGTAGACGACCTCGTAGATCGCCTTGTCGGTCTCACAGGCCCGCAGCAGCACCGGGTCGGTGCGCGGATCCGCGCCGCTGACCTCGGCATATCCGGAACAGTACGCCGCCCGGCAGGTCTCGGCCCAGTCCTCCGCGGCCGACGGCCCCGCGGAGTGCGCGGCGTAGTCGAAGGAGCGCAGCATGCCCGCGACGTCCCGCACCGGCGGCTGCGGCATCCGCCGCTCGGCCAGCGGCCTGGCCGGCTCGCCCTCGAAGTCGATCAGCCACCACTGACCGCCCGGCGAGCGCAGACACTGCCCGAGATGCAGATCCCCGTGGACGCGCTGCCCGGTCCATACCCGGCCCTCGGCCGCCAGGTCGGCCAGCGCCGTGAACGCCGAACGCAGGGCCGGCACGTACGGCCGCAGTACCGGCACCGCCTGCGCCGCCGCCTCCAGTCGCTCGATCATGCCGTCGGCCAGCAGTTCCATCTGGGTGTGGCCGAGCGTGACCGTCGGCAGCGCACGGGCCAGCGCCGTGTGCACCTCGGCCGTCGCACGGCCCAGCGCCCGCGCCTCGGCGCCGAAGTCCTCGCCCTTGGCGAGTTCCCGCAGGGCCAGCTCCCAGCCGTCGGACGCGCCCTGCAGGAAGGGCTGCAGCACGCCCAGCACGTACGGCTCCCCGCCCAGCTCCGCCCGCAGCCACGCCGTCGGCGGGGGCACCCGGGGGCAGCCCTCACGGGCCAGCGCCAGGGGCAGCTCCAGGTCGGGGTTGACGCCGGGCACCACCCGGCGCAGCAGCTTCAGGATGAACGTATCGCCGTAGACGACCGACGAGTTCGACTGCTCGGCGGTCATCAGCCGCGGGACGAGTCCGGCCCGGATCTCCCGGCCCGGCTCCCGCTCGAAACGCAGCCCGCCGATGCGGGCCTGGGAGCGCAGCGCCTCCAGGAGCACCTCGGCGGGCCGGGAATCGTACAGGGCCTCGTACACCGTGCGTCCGGCGAGCGGGCCCTCCTCCACGTGTCCGATCAGCGCGGGCGCCAGCCGGGGCGGCAGCGCCTCGCGCGCGCCTATGAGCAGCTGGTAGCAGTCGCCGGCGTGGGTCTTGGCGCCCAGTGCGGACGGCTGGTGGGCGCGCACCAGCAGGTGGTACAGGCCCAGCTTGCCGTCACCGGGGAGCAGCTCGGTGGCGGCGACCAGTGAGAACCCGGTGACCGGACGTCCCTTGCCGGCGAACCAGCGCTGCCGGGGCAGCCACTCGCGCAGCAGGGGGTCCAGTGACGCAAGGAGGCCGGGGCTGGTCGTGGCGGTACGGGTGACGGCTTCCGACATGGCGTCGTCCTTTCCCCGGGTGGGCGGGGTGTTACGTATGCGTGCCCCGGGTGGGGCGGGAGAAACCGCCCCACGCCGGGTTCGCGGGGCTGCTAGGCGCCTTCCCCGCGGAGCCGGAACCAGTAGAACCCGTGCCCCGCGAGGGTCAGCAAGTACGGCAGTTCCCCGATGGCCGGGAAACGCACCCCGCCGAACAGCTCCACCGGATGCCGCCCGTTGAACTCGCGCAGGTCGAGCTCGGTGGGCTGGGCGAACCGGGAGAAGTTGTGCACGCACAGCACGAGATCGTCCTCGTACTCGCGCAGGAACGCGATGACCGCCGGGTTGGAGGACTGCAGCTCCGTGTAGGACCCGAGCCCGAAGGCCGGGTTCTGCTTACGGATCTCGATCATGCGGCGGGTCCAGTGCAGCAGCGAGGAGGGCGACGACATCGACGCCTCGACGTTGGTGACCTGGTAGCCGTAGACCGGGTCCATGATGGTCGGCAGGTAGAGGCGCCCGGGGTCACAGGACGAAAAACCCGCGTTACGGTCAGGTGTCCACTGCATCGGCGTGCGGACCGCGTCCCGGTCGCCGAGCCAGATGTTGTCGCCCATGCCGATCTCGTCGCCGTAGTACAGGATCGGCGAGCCCGGCAGGGACAGCAGCAGGGCGGTGAACAGCTCGATCTGGTTGCGGTCGTTGTCGAGCAGCGGGGCGAGCCGGCGCCGGATGCCGATGTTGGCGCGCATCCGTGGGTCCTTGGCGTACTCGGCCCACATGTAGTCGCGTTCCTCGTCGGTGACCATCTCCAGGGTCAGCTCGTCGTGGTTGCGCAGGAAGATGCCCCACTGGCAGTTCTTCGGGATCGCCGGGGTCTTGGCGAGGATCTCCGAGACCGGGTAACGGGATTCCCGTCGTACGGCCATGAAGATGCGCGGCATGACCGGGAAGTGGAAGGCCATGTGGCACTCGTCGCCGCCGGACTCGAAGTCGCCGAAGTAGTCGACGACGTCCTCGGGCCACTGGTTGGCCTCGGCCAGCACCACCGTGTCCGGGTAGGAGGCGTCGATCTCCTTCCGCACCCGCTTGAGGAACTCATGGGTTGCCGGAAGGTTTTCGCAGTTGGTGCCCTCCTCCTGGTACAGGTACGGCACCGCGTCCAGCCGGAAGCCGTCGATGCCCAGGTCCAGCCAGAACCGCAGGGCGGAGATCATCTCCTCCTGGACGGCCGGGTTCTCGTAGTTGAGGTCCGGCTGGTGGGAGAAGAACCGGTGCCAGAAGTACTGCTTGCGGACCGGGTCGAAGGTCCAGTTGGAGGCCTCGGTGTCGACGAAGATGATCCGGGCGTCCGGGTACTGCTTGTCGTCGTCGGCCCACACGTAGTAGTCGCCGTAGGGGCCGTCGGGGTCGTTTCTCGACTCCTGGAACCACGGGTGCTGGTCGCTGGTGTGGTTCATGACGAAGTCGATGATCACCCGCATACCGCGCTGGTGGGCGGCGTCGACGAACTCCACGAAGTCGGCGAGGTCGCCGAACTCCGGCAGTACGGCGGTGTAGTCCGAGACGTCGTAACCGCCGTCGCGGAGGGGTGACTTGAAGAAGGGCGGCAGCCACAGGCAGTCGATGCCCAGCCACTGCAGGTAGTCGAGTTTGGCGGTCAGGCCCTTGAGGTCGCCGACGCCGTCGCCGTTGCTGTCCTGGAAGGAACGGACGAGGACCTCGTAGAACACCGCGCGCTTGAACCAATCCGGGTCGCGGTCCTTGGTGGGGGTGTCCTCGAAGGTGTCCGGAACGGGCTCGTTGACGATCATGTTGTGGGTGACCCTCCGATCTGCGGGGTGGACGGTCGCAGGAGCGTGAACACGTGCGCGGGACGGGTGCCCGGTTCCAGGCGCACGTAATTGGCCCTGCCCCAGTGATAGGTCTCGCCGGTGAGCTCGTCGCGCACCGGCACCGACTCGTGCCAGTCCAGGCCGAGTTGCGGCATGTCCAACGAGACCGTGGCCTCCTGGGTGTGGTGAGGGTCGAGGTTGGCGACCACCAGAACCGTGTTCGAACCGCTCCGCTTCGAGTATGCGATCACCGGGTCCTGGTCCGCATGGTGGAAGTGCAGATCGCGGAGCTGCCTGAGGGCGGGGTTCGCGCGGCGGATCGCGTTGAGGCGGGTGATGAGGGGGGTGATGGTGCGGCCCTCGCGTTCGGCCCTCTCCCAGTCGCGGGGGCGCAGCTGGTACTTCTCGGAGTCGAGGT
>NZ_JBEXXQ010000034.1:66381-119907 GCF_040630525.1 Streptomyces sp. NPDC005799 | reverse complement strand
ACCACCCCCCGGGTCATGGGCGACAGGGGGACATAGTCATGCCGGGCCAGAAGGCCGGGAGCCCCAAGATCGGGGCCGTCTAGAAGGTAACGGGGTCGGTCTCCGTCTTCTTGGGTGGGTGGTGGTGTCTGTCATTGGTCGAGGAGGCCGTGGCGGATTGCGTGGGTGACGGCGGCTGTGCGGTCGGTGACGCCGAGTTTGCCGAAGGCGCGCAGCAGATGGGTCTTCACCGTCGACTCGCCGATGAACAGGCGTCGGCCGATCTCCGCGTTCGTGCAGCCCTCCGCGACCAGCCGCAGCACGGACGTCTCCCGTTCCGAGAGCCGGGGGCGCTCCGGCCTGGCGCGGAGCTGGTCCACCAGGCGGGCCGCCACCGACGGGGCGAGGACCGTCTCGCCGCGCGCCGCCGCCCGTATCGCCTCCGCCAGTTCGGCGCGCGGCATGTCCTTGAGCAGATAGCCCGCCGCGCCCGCCTCGACCGCGCGCAGGATGTCCCGGTCCGTCTCGTACGTCGTCAGGACGATCACCCGGCACGGCAGATCCGCCTCGCCCATCCGCACGATCGAGTCGACGCCCCCGCCGCCGGGCATCCGCAGGTCCATCAGGACGATGTCGGGCCGCAGTTCCGCCGCCAGCGCCTCCGCCCGCGGCCCGTTCGCCGCGTCGGCGACCACCTCCAGATCCGGCTCGGCGCTGAGCATCGCCCGCAGACCCTCCCGTACGACGGGATGGTCGTCGGCGAGGACGATCCGGATCATCGAGCGCTCCTCACGGGCGAGATGGGCAGGCTGACCGTCACCGTCGTGCCGTCCCCCGGTGTGCTGCGGATCCGTGCGCTGCCGCCGACCTCGGTGGCCCGGGCGCGCAGCCCCGCCAGGCCGTAGCCGGCGCACGGCGTGCCGGGTTCGAATCCGCGGCCGTCGTCCCGCACGGAGAGGGTCAGGGTGTCGTCGGCATAGGTCAGCGCGATACTCACCATCGCCGAACTCCCGGCGTGCTTACGGGCGTTGGCGAGGGCCTCCTGGCAGGAGCGCAGCGCGACGACCTCGGGGCCGGCCGGCAGCGGCCGTACCGGACCGGTCACCACCAGCGTCGCCGCGTGGCGGGCGGCGAGGCGGCTGAGGGCGTCCGGCAGGGACGCGCCGTCGAGGTCGGCGGGGGCGGTCCCGGCGACGAGGGCACGGGCCTCGGCGAGGTTCTGCCGGGCGGTCTCGTCCATCAGGGCGAGGTGGCGGCGGGCCTGCGGAAGGTCGTGGTCGAGTTCGGCCTCCACCGCCTGGATCAGCATCAGCAGACTGGTGAAGCCCTGCGCGAGGGTGTCGTGGATCTCCCGGGCCATGCGCTCCCGCTCGGCCAGGGCGCCATGGGCGGCCGACAGCCGGGAGACCTCGTGCCGGCTGGCGTCCAGCCCGGCGATCAACTCGGCCCGCTCCACGCTCTGTTCGATGATGCGGATGATCCAGCTGCCGATCACGATCGAGAAGACCAGCATCATCCCGGAGAACAGGAAGTTGGAGAAGACCTGTTCGCCGCTCGGCCGCCGCAGCAGGGCCCAGCCCACCACCGGCGCCAGGTTGATGAAGGACACGGTGACCAGGGCCCAGCGCATGCGCAGGGTCATGAAGCACTGCGGGATCAGCGCGAACGCCACCAGCCGCGTCTCGTCGACCAGGATCGCCGACGGCAGGAACAGCGCCATCGCCGCGGCCAGATAGCGCAGCGCCCGCCCCTGCTCCGGCGGATCCTCCTGGATCAGCGCCCGGCCCACCCCCACGTACAGCGGCACCAGCGGGACGAGCAGCCCGACCGCGACCAGTCGCACGGTCCAGCTCTGCTGCGCCGCGCCCAGCACGAAGGCGGCCGTGGCCACCCAGGCGAGGGCGAAGTACAGATCCCAGAGCCGGACCGAGCGGTCCCAGGCGTGCGCCTCGGGCGCGGCACCCGGCAGGGTC
Source organism: Streptomyces sp. NPDC005799 (assembly GCF_040630525.1). Classification (NCBI taxonomy): domain Bacteria; kingdom Bacillati; phylum Actinomycetota; class Actinomycetes; order Kitasatosporales; family Streptomycetaceae; genus Streptomyces; species Streptomyces sp. NPDC005799. The sequence continues at coordinate 117,955 of NZ_JBEXXQ010000034.1, read as the reverse complement.
ATCCCGTGCGCCGGTCCTTCCAGCGGAACGTCAGCAGACACAGCACCAATCCTCCGACGGACCAGGCGGCCAGCACCAGCGCGACCTTCCCGAACTCCCAACTCCCCGCCTGTTCCAGGACCTTCGCGGAGTCCGGCAGGAACACGCCCCGCAGCCCCTGGCACAGCCACTTCAGCGGGAACAGGGCACCGATGTTCAGCATCCAGTCCGGAAGGGTGTCGATGGAGATGTACACCCCGGAGATGAACTGCAGCACCAGGAACGGCAGGACGACCACCGAGCTGGCGCTCTTCGCCGACCTGGGCACCGAGCTGATCGCGATGCCGAGCAGCGCGCACCCGGTCAGGCCCAGCACGAAGATCCAGGCGAAGTCGAACCACCGGGAGGCGTCGGTGGGCAGATCGACGTCGTACAGGGTGGTGCCGACGAGCAGCAGGATCGCCGTCTCCACCACACCCGTGAACAGCACCAGCCAGATCTTGCCCAGGAAGTAGGCGGACGGCGGCATCGGCGTCCCGCCCAGCCGGCGCAGCACCTTCTCGTCCCGTTCGACGGCGATCGAGATGCCCAGGGACTGGAAACTCGTCGACATGATGCCGGAGGCCATCATCGCGGGCACGTACAGCTGCGAGGCGTCGACCCCGGTGCCGGGCACGCCGTCGCGGAAGATCGACGCGAACAGGAACAGGAAGACGACCGGGAAGCAGAAGGAGAACACCACCTGGTCGCGCTGCCGGAAGAACTGCCTGATCTCCAGCCCGCCGCGCCGCATGCCCAGACCCCACGCCCCGGGCAGCCGCTCCGCGGGCGCCTCGGTCCGGCTCCGTACGGTGGTCGTCGTCATCGCGCGTCCTCCTGTCCGGTCAGCCGGAGGTAGACGTCCTCCAGCGTGGGGCGGGTCACCCTGAGGCCCGGGATCTCGCCGTCGAAGCGGTGCGTCAGTTCGGCGACCGTCCGGGTCGGCGTGTGCGTGCGCTCGGTGCGCGTGACGCCGTCCGGCTCGGTCCACTCGACGGTGGCCTCCGTGCCGTGGCGCCCCCTCAGGGCGGCCGGTTCGCCCTCGGCGACGACCCGGCCGCGCGAGACGATCGCGAGCCGGTCGGCGAGCGCCTCCGCCTCCTCCAGATAGTGCGTGGTCAACAGGATGGTGGTGCCCTCCTCGGCGAGCAGCCTGATCAGGTCCCAGAACTGCCGCCGGGCCGCCGGGTCGAAGCCGGTCGTCGGCTCGTCCAGAAGCAGCAGTTCGGGGTCGCCGATCACGCCCAGCGCCACGTCCAGCCGTCGGCGCTGACCGCCCGAGAGCGCCTTGATCCGGCTGTCCGCCTTCGCCTCCAGACCCACCAGGCGGATGACCTCCTCAGGGTCGCGCGGACTCGGGTAGTAGCGGGCGAAGTGCCGTACGGTCTCGCGGACCGTCAACTCCGCGGGCGCCGATTCGTCCTGCCAGACGATTCCCACACGGGACCTCCACGCGCGCGTGGAGGCCTCCGGATCCGAACCGAGCACCGACACCTCGCCCCCGTCCCGGGAGCGGTTGCCCTGGAGGATCTCCACCGTCGTGCTCTTGCCCGCGCCATTGGGTCCGAGCAGGCCGAACACCTCACCGCGCCGGATGCCGAGATCGACGCCGTCCACCGCGGTGACGTCCCCGTACCGCTTGCGCAGCCCCCGGACATCCACCGCGAGTTCGTACGCGTGTGCTGTCATGCGTCGAGCATCGTCCGGAACCGAACGCACGGGGACGACCGTGCGTACTTCCTTATGTCCACCGAACGGTGGACAGGGGCCGCGGTGCGGCACAATGGCCCCTGCCCGAAGAACGTCCCCCTCCTCAGCAGACGGAATCGACGTGATGAGCAAGACCACAGTCAAAGACGTCTCCACCGAGCCCGAGCCGAACAGCGCGGCCCCCGGGGCGCGCACGCTCGGCGGCAGCCGCGCCTTCGCCCTGCTGCTGATCATCACCGGGGCGGCCGGCCTGCTGGCCGCGTGGGTCATCACGATCGACAAGTTCAAGCTTCTCGAGGCCAAGGTCGAGGGCAAGACCTTCACCCCGGGCTGCAGCCTCAACCCGGTCGTCTCCTGCGGCAGCGTCATGGAGTCCAAGCAGGCCGCCGCCTTCGGGTTCCCCAACCCGATGCTCGGCCTGGTCTGCTACGGCATCGTCATCTGCGTCGGCATGAGCCTGCTGGCCCGCGCCCGCTTCCCCCGCTGGTACTGGCTGACCTTCAACTTCGGCACGCTCTTCGGCGTGGGCTTCTGCACCTGGCTGCAGTTCCAGTCCCTGTACCGGATCAACGCGCTGTGCCTGTGGTGCTCGCTGGCCTGGGTCGCCACGATCACCATGTTCTGGTACGTCACCTCCTTCAACATCCGTAACGACTTCCTGCCGACCCCCCGCTGGCTGAAGAGCTTCTTCGGCGAGTTCACCTGGGTCATGCCCGTGCTGCACATCGGCATCATCGGCATGCTGGTCCTCACGCGCTGGTGGGACTTCTGGACCAGCTGACATCGCCGGCCGCGTTGTCAGTGCCGTGATTTAGGGTTTCAGCGTGGAGCCCGACCTGTTCACCGCCGCCGCAGAAGAACGCCAGGAGAAGGATCCGGCAGGAAGCCCCCTGGCGGTACGGATGCGCCCGCGCACCCTCGACGAGGTGGTGGGCCAGCAGCACCTGCTCAAGCCCGGCTCACCCCTGCGCCGCCTGGTCGGCGAGGGCGCGGGCGGCCCGGCCGGACCGTCCTCGGTGATCCTCTGGGGCCCGCCCGGCACCGGTAAGACGACTCTGGCGTACGTCGTCTCCAAGGCCACCGACAAGCGCTTCGTCGAGCTCTCGGCGATCACCGCGGGCGTCAAGGAGGTCCGCGCCGTCATCGACGGCGCCCGCCGCGCCACCGGGGGATACGGCAAGGAGACCGTCCTCTTCCTGGACGAGATCCACCGCTTCAGCAAGGCCCAGCAGGACTCCCTGCTCCCCGCGGTCGAGAACCGCTGGGTCACCCTGATCGCGGCCACCACCGAGAACCCGTACTTCTCGGTGATCTCCCCGCTGCTGTCCCGCTCCCTGCTGCTCACCCTCGAACCGCTCACCGACGACGACATCCGGGGCCTGCTCAAGCGGGCGCTCGGCGACGAGCGCGGCCTGAAGGACGTCGTCACCCTCCACGAGGACACCGAGGACCATCTCCTGCGCATCGCCGGCGGCGACGCCCGGCGCGCCCTGACCGCCCTGGAGGCCGCCGCGGGGGCCGCCCTGGACAAGGGCGAGACGGAGATCGCGCTGACGACCCTGGAGGAGGTCGTCGACCGGGCGGCCGTCAAGTACGACCGCGACGGCGACCAGCACTACGACGTCGCCAGCGCCCTCATCAAGTCCATCAGGGGCTCGGACGTCGATGCCGCCCTGCACTACCTGGCCCGCATGATCGAGGCCGGCGAGGACCCCCGGTTCATCGCCCGCCGCCTGATGATCTCCGCGAGCGAGGACATCGGCCTGGCCGACCCGAACGCGCTGCCGATCGCGGTCGCCGCCGCCCAGGCCGTCGCCATGATCGGCTTCCCCGAGGCCGCCCTCACTCTCAGCCACGCCACCATCGCCCTCGCCCTGGCCCCGAAGTCCAACGCCGCGACGACCGCGATCGGCGCCGCCCTGGACGACGTACGCAAGGGGCTGGCGGGCCAGGTGCCGCCGCACTTGCGTGACGGGCACTACAAGGGCGCCGCCAAGCTCGGGCACGCGCAGGGGTACGTCTATCCGCACGACCTGCCCGAGGGCATCGCCGAGCAGCAGTACGCCCCGGACACCGTCAAGGACCGCGAGTACTACACCCCGACCCGGCACGGAGCCGAGGCACGGTACGCGGACGCCGTCGAATGGACCAGGAAGCACCTGGGTCGGAGGCGGTCCTGAGCACCCTGTAGAATCCGTCGGAGTGCCGAGTCCCGCGCAGTCAGAGCGGGACAGCCGGCCGGAACCCCCAGCGGGTTCCAGGAGCGTCGCGCACCGTCGAACGGTGTCGCGGGCAGCCCACCATCACTCGTCGCAGGACGGGACCGGTCGGTGGGCCACTCGCGTGCTGCACGTATGTGCCCAGACCAGGGGAGCGGCTGCCCACCCGGTCCGTAACGGACCAGGCGGGATTCCCCGGCTGCGGATGCGACCTCCCCTAACCCTGACAAGCCGAATATCAGAAGGAAGAAAGAGACAGTGGCGAACCAGTCCCGCCCCAAGGTCAAGAAGTCGCGTGCCCTCGGCATCGCGCTGACCCCGAAGGCCGTCAAGTACTTCGAGGCCCGCCCCTACCCGCCGGGTGAGCACGGCCGTGGCCGCAAGCAGAACTCGGACTACAAGGTCCGTCTGCTGGAGAAGCAGCGTCTGCGCGCGCAGTACGACATCTCCGAGCGCCAGCTGGTCCGTGCCTACGAGCGTGCCTCCAAGGTGCAGGGCAAGACCGGTGAGGCCCTGATCGTGGAGCTCGAGCGCCGTCTCGACGCCCTGGTGCTGCGTTCGGGCATCGCCCGCACGATCTACCAGGCCCGTCAGATGGTCGTTCACGGCCACATCGAGGTCAACGGCCAGAAGGTCGACAAGCCGTCGTTCCGCGTCCGCCCCGACGACGTCGTGATGGTCCGCGAGCGCAGCCGCGAGAAGACCCTCTTCCAGATCGCCCGTGAGGGTGGCTTCGCCCCCGACGGCGAGATCCCGCGCTACCTGCAGGTGAACCTCAAGGCCCTGGCGTTCCGCCTGGACCGCGAGCCGAACCGCAAGGAAGTTCCGGTCATCTGCGACGAGCAGCTCGTCGTCGAGTACTACGCCCGCTGATCACCGGCAGGCCGTAGCACCACCTCAGCCCGCCGTCTCCCCGCCCTTGTGGGCGCGGGAGGCGGCGGGCTGCTGCGTCAGCGAGCCCGCTGTCGTGTGCCGCACCGGTCCGCGCGGGGCGGGCAGTGCGCCCAGCGGCCGCTCCGTCGCCCGGGACACCGCCGCCTCCCACACCAGTCGCGCCCCTTCGCCCACGCACTCCTCGTACCGCTCGTCGCCCAGCCGCTCCCGGGCCGTCGCCTCGCACAGCTCGTGCGGGGCGTAGTAGTACGCCGAGCCGAACAGCGGCAGCCCCACCGACCGCCACATCCGGCCCGCCGCCCCCTGCAGCACCGCCGCCTCCGCGGCGTCGCCCTCCACCGCCGTGACCAGCGCCAGCAGCTCCACCGCAAGCACCGAGCCGAGCAGGTCGTGGAAGGCGTGGGCGCTGCCCAGACACTCGGTCAGCAGGGCGCGGGCCCGCGCGAGGTCGCCGTCGGCCCAGGCCGCGTACGCCAGGACGAACAGCGCGTAGGAGCGGGTCCACCGCTCGCCGTGGTCCTCGCACACCCGGCGCACGTCCTCGCACAACCGCACCGCGCCCGGCAGATCGTCCTGGAAGGCGCGGGTCATCGCCAGCTCGACCTGGCCCATCAGCACGTTGCTGTTGAGCTCGCCGATCTCGTGGTAGCGGTCAAGCGCCGAGCGCAGCAGCGTCTCCGCGCGGGCCATGTCGTCCGTGACCAGGGCCAGACAGCCGGTGCGGTGCTCGGCGTAGGCCACCGCCGTCGGGTCGCCGGAGCGCTCCGCCTCCTCACGGCATTCCTGGAGCGCGGCCAGCGCGGACACCGTGTCGCCCTGCAGGATCGCCACATAGCCGAGCACCCACAGCGCCTTCAGCCGGGACTGGTCGTGGCCCGAGTCCATCCGGACTACCTGCTCCAGCCAGTGCCGGCCCTCCGACAGCCGCCCGCAGCCCGCCCAGCAGAACCACAGCGAGCCCGCGAGGTACTGGCCCAGATGCGCCTCCTCCGGCTCGCTCAGGCAGTGCTCCAGCGCGCGGCGCAGATTCGGCAGCTCCGCCTCCACCCGCGCGGCCACCTCGGCCTGGCGCGGCGAGAACCAGTCCAGCTCGCACCAGGTCGCCAGCCCCAGGTACCAGTCCCGGTGCCGCCGCCGCAGCCGGGCCGCGTCGCCGCTCGCCTCCAGCCACTCGGCGCCGTACGCCCGCACGGTGTCGAGCATCCGGTAGCGCACCCCGGCCGGCGTCTCCTCGCGTGCGAGCACCGACTGCGCGAGCAGCTCGGTGAGTACGTCGAGGACGTCGTCGGCGTCCAGACCGTGCCCCGCGCACACGTACTCGACCGCTTCCAGGTCGAACCGGCCGGCGAACACCGACAGCCGCGACCACAGCAACCGCTCCCGCGGTGTGCACAGTTCATGGCTCCAGCCGATCGCCAGCCGCAGCGTCCGGTGCCGGGGGAGTGTGTCCCGCCCGCCGCCGGTCAGCAGCCGGAACCGGTCGTCGAGCCGCTCCAGCAACCGCCCCGGGGACAGTGCCCGCAGCCGCCCCGCCGCCAGCTCGACCGCCAGCGGGATGCCGTCGAGACGCCGGCACAGCGCGCGAACGTCCTGCTCGTCCGTGACCCGCACGCCCTGCAGGGCGGCACGCTCGGTGAACAGCTCCACCGCCTCGTCCTCGCCGAGCGGCCCCAGCGGGAACACCTGCTCTCCCGTCACGGCCAGCGGTCGGCGCCCCACCGCCAGGACCCTGAGCCCCGGCGCCTCGCGCAGCAACTCGCCCGCCAGCTCCGCACACGCCTCCACCAGATGCTCGAACCCGTCGAGAACCAGGAGGAGTTGGCGCTCGGCGAGATGGGCGAGCAGCGTCTCGCGCGGCAGCCGTGTCGTGTGATCCGTCAGGCCCAGCGCCTCCACGACCGCGTGGTCGACGAACTCCGGATCGCGCACCGGCGCCAGCTCCGCCCGCCACACCCCGTCACGCGGCGCACACCGCGCAGCGGCCCGGGCCGCCAGCCGCGACTTGCCGACCCCGCCGGCGCCGGTCACCGTCACCAGACGCGCGGAGTCGAGCGCCCGTGCGAGCCCGGCGAGTTCGGCCGAACGCCCCACGAACGCGTCGAGCTCCAGGGGCAGATTGCCCAGGACCGGGCTGTCGCCGCACTGATGATCCCGCATGGAACACGGAGCGTACTGAGTCGTGTTCAGTCCGTACAATCGCCGGGCGCAACTCGGCAGCGCGCCCGTCGGAATCCGGTACGGAGCGCCGTGCCCGGCGCGATAGGCTCGGTCCACTGCTGTTCCAATGGTTCCGATGTTCAGAGCAAGTTCAGGGAGCGGGTGCGCGTGGTGTCCGGTGGCGAGGTGGCCGGGATCCTGGTGGCCGTGTTCTGGGCGATCCTGGTCTCCTTCCTCGCCGTGGCGCTGGCGAGGCTGGCCCAGACGCTCAGGGCGACCACCAAGCTGGTGGCGGACGTGACCGACCAGGCCGTCCCCCTGCTGGCCGACGCCTCCGCGGCGGTGCGCTCCGCGCAGACCCAGATCGACCGGGTCGACGCGATCGCCACCGACGTCCAGGAGGTCACTTCCAACGCCTCCGCCCTGTCCACCACCGTCGCCTCCACCTTCGGCGGCCCCCTGGTCAAGGTCGCCGCCTTCGGCTATGGCGTCCGCCGGGCCCTGGGAGCCCGCCGCGAGGACGTGCCCGCCAAGGAGTCCTGGCGTACCGTGATCGTGGGCCGGACCGTGCCGGCGCCGCGGCGGGGCAAGCGGAAGAAGGACTGAGACCTAGCGATGTTCCGCCGTACGTTCTGGTTCAGCACGGGCGTCGCCGCCGGTGTGTGGGCCACCACCAAGGTCAACCGCAAGCTGAAGCAGCTGACCCCCGAGAACCTCGCGGTCGGCGCGGCCAACAAGGCGCTCGAGGCCGGTCACCGCATCAAGGACCGCGCGGTCGGCTTCGCGCTGGAGGTCCGCGACAACATGGCCCGGCGGGAGGAGGAGCTGGGCGAGGCCCTCGGCATCAACGCGGCCCCCGAGCTCCCCGCGCCCCGCCGGTACGCCGCCATCGAGAACCGCAACAACCCGAAGTACGTCGACGGTTCGACGTACCAGACGTACTCGTACAACCGGAATGAGGACCACTGATGGAGTCGGCCGAGATCCGCCGCCGCTGGCTGAGCTTCTTCGAGGAGCGCGGGCACACCGTCGTCCCTTCGGCGTCGCTCATCGCGGACGACCCGACTCTGCTCCTCGTCCCGGCCGGCATGGTGCCCTTCAAGCCCTACTTCCTGGGTGAGGTCAAGCCGCCCTTCGCCCGCGCCACCAGCGTCCAGAAGTGCGTGCGCACGCCGGACATCGAGGAGGTCGGCAAGACCACCCGGCACGGCACCTTCTTCCAGATGTGCGGCAACTTCTCCTTCGGCGACTACTTCAAGGAAGGCGCCATCAAGTACGCCTGGGAGCTGCTCACCACGCCCCAGGACAAGGGCGGTTACGGCCTGGAACCCGACCGTCTGTGGATCACCGTCTACAAGGACGACGACGAGGCCGAGCGCATCTGGCACGAGGTCGTCGGGGTGCCGAAGGAGCGCATCCAGCGCCTCGGCATGAAGGACAACTACTGGTCCATGGGCGTCCCCGGGCCCTGTGGCCCCTGTTCCGAGATCAACTACGACCGCGGCCCCGAGTTCGGCGTCGAGGGCGGCCCCGCCGTCAACGACGAGCGGTACGTGGAGATCTGGAACCTCGTCTTCATGCAGTACGAGCGCGGCGAGGGCATCGGCAAGGACAACTTCGAGATCCTCGGCGAGCTCCCCAGCAAGAACATCGACACGGGCCTCGGCCTGGAGCGTCTCGCCATGATTCTGCAGGGCGTGCAGAACATGTACGAGATCGACACCTCCATGGCCGTCATCAAGAAGGCCACCGAGCTGACCGGTGTCGCGTACGGCGACGCCCACGCCTCGGACGTCTCCCTGCGCGTGGTCACCGACCACATGCGTACGTCCGTGATGCTCATCGGCGACGGCGTCACCCCGGGCAACGAGGGCCGCGGCTACGTCCTGCGCCGCATCATGCGCCGCGCCATCCGCAACATGCGCCTGCTCGGTGCCACCGGTCCGGTCGTGCTCGACCTGGTCGACACCGTGATCGCCATGATGGGCCAGCAGTACCCGGAACTGGTCACCGACCGCGAGCGCATCGAGAAGGTCGCCCTCGCCGAGGAGAACGCCTTCCTCAAGACGCTGAAGGCCGGCACCAACATCCTCGACACCGCCGTCACCGAGACCAAGCAGGCCGGTGGCACCGTCCTCGCCGGTGACAAGGCGTTCCTGCTCCACGACACCTGGGGCTTCCCGATCGACCTCACCCTGGAGATGGCCGCCGAACAGGGCCTCTCCGTGGACGAGGACGGCTTCCGCCGCCTGATGAAGGAGCAGCGGGAGCGCGCCAAGGCCGATGCCCAGGCCAAGAAGACCGGGCACGCCGGCGCCGGCGCCTACCGCGAGATCGCCGACAAGACCGGCGAGACCGACTTCATCGGCTACGGCGACACCGAGGGCGAGACCACGATCGTCGGCATCCTCGTCGACGGCGTCTCCTCCCCGGCCGCCAGCGAGGGCGACGAGGTCGAGATCGTCCTGGACCGCACCCCCTTCTACGCCGAGGGCGGCGGCCAGATCGGCGACACCGGCCGGATCAAGGTCGACTCCGGTGCCGTCATCGAGGTCCGCGACACCCAGAAGCCGGTTCCGGGCGTCTACGTCCACAAGGGCGTCGTCCAGGTCGGCGAGGTGACGGTCGGCGCGAAGGCCCACGCCTCCATCGACGCCCGCCGCCGCACGGCCATCGCCCGCGCCCACTCGGCCACCCACCTCACCCACCAGGCGCTGCGCGACGCGCTCGGCCCGACGGCCGCCCAGGCCGGTTCCGAGAACCAGCCCGGCCGCTTCCGCTTCGACTTCGGCTCGCCCTCCGCCGTCCCGACGGCCGTGATGACCGACGTCGAGCAGAAGATCAACGAGGTCCTCGCCCGCGACCTCGACGTCCGCGCCGACATCATGGGCATCGACGAAGCCAAGAAGCAGGGTGCCATCGCCGAGTTCGGCGAGAAGTACGGCGAGCGGGTCCGCGTGGTGACCATCGGCGACTTCTCCAAGGAGCTGTGCGGCGGCACGCACGTCCACAACACCTCCCAGCTGGGCCTGGTGAAGCTGCTCGGCGAGTCGTCGATCGGTTCCGGTGTCCGCCGTATCGAGGCCCTGGTCGGCGTCGACGCCTACAACTTCCTCGCCCGCGAGCACACGGTCGTCGCCCAGCTCCAGGAGCTGATCAAGGGCCGTCCCGAGGAGCTTCCGGAGAAGGTCTCCGCCATGCTCGGCAAGCTGAAGGACGCCGAGAAGGAGATCGAGAAGTTCCGTGCCGAGAAGGTGCTCCAGGCCGCCGCCGGTCTCGCCGGGTCCGCCAAGGACATCCGCGGCATCGCCGTCGTCACGGGGCAGGTCCCGGACGGTACGACCCCCGACGACCTGCGCAAGCTGGTCCTTGACGTCCGCGGCCGCATCCAGGGCGGACGGGCCGCCGTGGTGGCCCTCTTCACGGTCAACAACGGCAAGCCGCTCACGGTCATCGCCACCAACGAACCTGCCCGCGAGCGGGGTCTGAAGGCCGGTGACCTGGTGCGCACCGCCGCCAAGACCCTCGGCGGCGGCGGTGGCGGCAAGCCGGACGTCGCCCAGGGCGGCGGCCAGAACCCGGCCGCCATCGGCGAGGCCGTCGACGCGGTCGAGCGGCTGGTCACGGACACGGCGAAGTGACCATGCGCCGAGGCCGACGGCTCGCCATCGACGTCGGGGACGCCCGGATCGGGGTCGCCTCCTGCGACCCCGACGGGATCCTCGCCACCCCGGTGGAGACCGTCCCCGGCCGTGACGTCCCGGCGGCCCACCGCCGGCTGCGTCAGCTGGTCGAGGAGTACGAGCCGATCGAGGTCGTCGTCGGACTCCCGCGCTCCCTCAAGGGGGGCGAGGGACCGGCCGCGGTAAAGGTTCGGGCCTTCGCCCAGGAGCTGGCCAAGGGCATCAAGCCCGTCCCGGTCCGTCTCGTCGACGAGCGGATGACCACGGTGACGGCCAGTCAGGGACTGCGCGCCTCAGGGGTGAAGGCCAAGAAGGGCCGCTCGGTGATCGACCAGGCAGCCGCTGTGATCATCCTCCAGCAGGCCCTGGAATCCGAACGGGTGTCAGGTAAAGCACCCGGCGAGGGCGTCGAAGTGGTCATCTGATCGCGATACGGTAACGTTCCGCGCGACTGCGCCGCTGATTCGAACAGCCGGTGCACAGCAAGAGGCGGAACGGTGAGCGGGCCCGACGAAGGCCACGTGATCGCCCCGCCTCGCGGCTCTAGGGGTTTGATGACTGAGTATGGCCGGGGCCAAGGCTCCGAACCGTGGCATCCGGAGGACCCGTTGTACGGGGACGACGGATGGGGTGGACAGCAGGCCCACGCGGGCCAGCAGTCCCCCTACGGCGGCCAGCCGCAGCATTATCCGGAGCAGCCGCAGCAGCAGCAGTACTACGACGGCGGCTGGGGCGAGGGCCAGCAGGCCCACTACGGTCAGGCGCAGCAGTACCAGCAGTACGACCAGCAGTACTACGCGGGTCAGGGACAGCAGCAGTCGTACGACCAGCAGGCCTGGGGCCAGGGCGCACATACACATGTCCAGTACACTGACCCCCAGGACCCCTACGCCCAGCAGGCGTCCGCCGGGTACGGCGGCGAGCACTCCGACTACTACGGCACCCAGGACGCCTACCCGCCGCCCGAGCCGCCGAGCCGCCGCCAGGCCGAGCCCGAACCGCCGCAGACCGACTGGGACCCGGGTCCCGACCAGGGCGAACACGCCTTCTTCGCCGGTGACGGCGACGGCGATGCGGACGAGGAGGACGAGGACGTCGACCCGGGTGAGGGTCGCAAGGGCCGCGGCGGGAAGAAGCCGAAGAAGAAGAGCCGCAACGGCGTCGCCTGTCTCGTCATCGTGCTGGTCTTCGGCGGCGGTGCCGCCGGTGTGGGCTATTTCGGCTGGCAGTTCTACCAAAATCGTTTCGGCCCGGCGCCGGACTACGCGGGCCAGGGCGACGGCGCCCAGGTCACGGTCGTCATCCCCAAGGGTGCCGGCGGCTATGTGATCGGGCAGAAGCTGAAGGAGGCCGGCGTCGTCAAGAGCGTCGACGCCTTCGTCTCGGCGCAGCAGTCGAACCCCGACGGCAAGAAGATCCAGGACGGCGTCTACACGCTCGAGAAGCAGATGTCGGCCGCCAGCGCGGTCGAACTGATGCTCAGCCCGAAGAGCCGCAGCAATCTGATCATCCGCGAAGGCCTGCGCAACTCCCAGGTCTACGCCCTGCTCGACGCCCGTCTGGGCTTGGCGGCAGGCACGACGGCGAAGGTCGCCAAGAACGACTACAAGAAGCTCGGCCTGCCCTCCTGGGCGCTGAACCACCCCAACCTCAAGGACCCGCTGGAAGGGTTCCTCTACCCCTCCAGCTACGCGGCCACGAAGGGCCAGAAGCCCGAGGCCGTCCTGAAGGACATGGTCACCCGGGCCAACGACAAGTACGAGGAACTGGGCCTGCGGACCAAGGCAAAGAGCCTCGGGCTCGACAGTCCCTGGCAGCTGCTCACCGTGGCGAGCCTGGTACAGGCCGAGGGCACGAGCCACGACGACTTCCGCAAGATGGCCGAGGTCGTCTACAACCGCCTCAAGCCCGGCAACCCCGAGACCTACGGCTCGCTTGAGTTCGACTCGACGTACAACTACGTCAAGAACCAGAGCAAGATCGACCTGAGCATCGCCGAGCTGCGCAAGTACAACAACCCGTACAACACGTACTACGTCAAGGGACTGCCGCCCGGCCCGATCGACAACCCCGGCGAGGAGGCGATCAAGGGCGCGCTCGACCCGACGCACGACGGCTGGTACTACTTCATCTCCCTGGACGGCAAGACCAGCAAGTTCACCAAGACGCTGGCCGAGCACGACAGGCTGGTCCAGGAGTTCAACGCGTCGAGGAACAAGGACTGATGGCAACACCCCACCGGGCGGCCGTGCTCGGCTCGCCCATCGCCCACTCCCTGTCGCCCCGGCTGCACACCGCGGCGTACCGGGCGCTGGGCCTGGACGACTGGTCGTACGACAGGTTCGAGATCGACGAGGCGGCACTGCCCGGTTTCCTCGGCGGGCTCGGTCCCGAGTGGGCCGGGCTGTCACTCACCATGCCGCTCAAGCGCGCGGTCATCCCGCTGCTGGACGAGATCACCGACACGGCGGCCTCGGTGGAGGCCGTGAACACCGTGGTCCTCCGTCCGGACGGGCGGAAGGCCGGCGACAACACCGACATCCCGGGTCTGATCGCCGCCCTGGAGGAGCGGGGCGTGGAGAAGGTCGAGTCGGCGGCCATTCTCGGCGCCGGGGCCACCGCGTCCTCGGCTCTCGCGGCCCTGGCCAGGCTGTGCAGCGGCGAGGTCACCGTGTACGTGCGCAGCGAGCGGCGCGCCGACGAGATGCGGCAGTGGGGCAGCAGGCTCGGTGTGCAGGTCCGCCCCGCGGACTGGGCCGAGGCGGTACGGGCCTTGGAGGCGCCCCTGGTGATCTCGACGACGCCCGCCGGAGGCACCGACCAGCTCGCCGCGTCGCTCCCCGACCGGGTCGGCACACTCTTCGACGTCCTGTACGACCCCTGGCCCACCCCGCTCGCCGCCGCCTGGCGGGACCACGGCGGGCAGGTGCTCAGCGGCCTCGATCTGCTGGTGCACCAGGCCGTCTTCCAGTTCCACCAGTTCACCGGGGACCCGCGTTCTCCGCTGGCCGCGATGCGCGAGGCCGCCAGGCAGGTCTGATCTGTCCGTCTGCCGGACTCGGATCTGAGCCGTCCCCGGGACGTGGGAGGATCGGAGGTGGCGGGCCGGATCCGCGCACCTGGTCGCGCCGTCGCCGTACGCGAGGACGCGCGTACGCGGCAGTACCAGGGCGCGAGCACTGAGGAGCACCGTTGAGCAGGTTGCGCTGGCTGACCGCGGGGGAGTCCCACGGTCCCGCACTCGTGGCGACGCTGGAGGGTCTTCCCGCCGGCGTGCCGATCACCACGGAGATGGTGGCGGACCACCTGGCCCGGCGCCGGCTCGGTTATGGACGCGGTGCGCGCATGAAGTTCGAGCGTGACGAGGTCACCTTCCTCGGCGGTGTGCGGCACGGTCTGACCCTCGGCTCGCCGGTGGCGGTCATGGTGGGCAACACCGAGTGGCCCAAGTGGGAGCAGGTCATGGCCGCCGACCCCATCGACCCCGAGATCCTCGCCGGGCTGGCCCGCAACGCTCCGCTGACCCGTCCCCGGCCCGGTCACGCGGATCTGGCGGGCATGCAGAAGTACGGCTTCGACGAGGCCCGACCGATCCTGGAGCGCGCCTCGGCGCGGGAGACCGCGGCCCGGGTGGCGCTGGGCGCGGTGGCCCGGTCGTACCTGAAGGAGACGGCCGGCATCGAGATCGTCTCCCATGTCGTGGAGCTGTGCTCGGTGAAGGCCCCGCAGGGTTCCTACCCCACCCCGGCCGACGTCGAGAAGCTGGACGCCGACCCGCTGCGCTGCCTGGACGCGGACACCTCCAAGGCGATGGTCGCGGAGGTCGACCAGGCCCACAAGGACGGCGACACCCTCGGCGGTGTGGTGGAGGTGCTGGCCTACGGCGTTCCGGTCGGTCTCGGTTCGCACGTGCACTGGGACCGCCGGCTGGACGCCCGGCTGGCGGGTGCGCTGATGGGCATCCAGGCGATCAAGGGCGTCGAGGTGGGCGACGGGTTCGAGCTGGCGCGGGTGCCGGGTTCGAAGGCGCACGACGAGATCGTGGGCACGCCCGAGGGCATCCGGCGTGTCTCGGGCCGTTCCGGCGGCACCGAGGGCGGTCTGTCCACCGGTGAGCTGCTGCGGGTACGGGCGGCGATGAAGCCGATCGCGACCGTGCCGCGGGCTTTGAAGACGGTGGACGTGGCCACCGGCGAGGCGACGCAGGCGCACCACCAGCGGTCCGACGTCTCGGCCGTCCCGGCGGCCGGTATCGTCGCCGAGGCGATGGTGGCGCTGGTGCTGGCGGACGCGGTGGCGGAGAAGTTCGGCGGTGACAGCGTGGCCGAGACCAGCCGCAACGTGCGCTCGTACCTCGACAACCTGGCCATCCGGTGAGCGGGCCGCTTCTCGTCCTGGTCGGTCCGATGGGCGTGGGCAAGTCCACCGTCGGGCAGCTGATCGCGGGGCGGCTCGGGGTGGGCTACCGGGACACGGACGACGACATCGTCGCCGAGCAGGGCCGCAGCATCGCGGAGATCTTCGTCGACGAGGGCGAGCCGGTCTTCCGGGCGGTCGAGAAGGCGGCCGTGCACCGGGCGCTCGGCGAGCACGAGGGGGTGCTGGCGCTGGGCGGCGGCTCGATCCTGGACGCGGACACCCGCGCGCTGCTGGCCGGGCAGCGGGTGGTCTACCTCTCGATGGACGTCGAGGAGGCGGTCAAGCGCACCGGGTTGAACGCGGCCCGTCCGCTGCTCGCGGTCAACCCGCGCAAGCAGTGGCGTGAGCTGATGGAGGCCCGGCGGCATCTGTACGAGGAGGTGGCCACCGCGGTGGTGGCCACCGATGGCCGCACGCCCGAAGAAGTCACCCAAGTCGCCCTGGACGCACTGGAGTTGAAGGAAGCATGAGCGAGGCAGTCACCCGGATCCAGGTCGGCGGGAGCGCGGGCAGCGACCCGTACGAGGTTCTGGTGGGCCGTCAACTGCTGGGCGAGCTGGCCGGGTTGGTGGGGGAGAAGGCCAGGCGGGTGGCCGTGATCCACCCCGAGGCGCTCGCCGAGACCGGTGACGCGCTCCGCGCCGACCTGGCCGAGCAGGGCTACGAGGCCGTCGCCATCCAGGTGCCCAACGCGGAGGAGGCCAAGACCGCCGAGGTCGCCGCCTACTGCTGGAAGGCACTCGGCCAGTCCGGGTTCACCCGCACCGACGTCATCGTCGGCGTGGGCGGCGGCTCGACCACCGACCTGGCCGGATTCGTCGCCGCGAGCTGGCTGCGCGGTGTGCGCTGGATCGCCGTCCCCACCACCGTCCTGGCGATGGTGGACGCGGCCGTCGGCGGCAAGACCGGCATCAACACCGCCGAGGGCAAGAACCTGGTGGGCGCCTTCCACCCGCCGGCCGGTGTCCTGTGCGACCTGGCGGCCCTCGACTCCCTCCCGGTCAACGACTACGTCTCCGGACTCGCCGAGATCATCAAGGCGGGCTTCATCGCCGACCCGGTGATCCTGGAGCTCATCGAGTCCGACCCGGAGGCCGCCCGCACCCCGGCCGGCCCGCACACCGCCGAGCTCATCGAGCGCTCGATCCGCGTCAAGGCCGAAGTGGTCTCCTCGGACCTGAAGGAAGCGGGTCTCAGGGAGATCCTCAACTACGGCCACACGCTCGGCCACGCCATCGAGAAGAACGAGCGCTACAAGTGGCGGCACGGTGCCGCGGTCGCGGTCGGCATGCACTTCGCCGCCGAACTCGGCCGTCTGGCGGGCCGGTTGGACGACGCGACGGCGGATCGCCACCGTACGATCCTGGAATCCGTCGGCCTCCCCCTCCACTACCGCTACGACCAGTGGCCCAAGCTGCTGGAGACGATGAAGGTCGACAAGAAGTCCCGCGGAGACCTCTTGCGCTTCATCGTCCTGGACGGCCTCGCCAAGCCGACCGTCCTGGAGGGACCCGACCCGGCCGTGCTGCTCGCCGCGTACGGCGAAGTGGGCGAGTAAGTCTCCCCACGCACCATCCGTCCGATCTGCCTTGCCCATAAGGGCACTTCACACCGCCCCCGGCCGTTCACCAAACGGCGGCCGGGGACGGTACCGTTCGGTAGGGAGCGGGGTGCCACCCCGCTGCCAGCGCCAATTTGCCTGACGAGACGGAGTGGCACCGGATGCAGCACGCAGTGGGTTCTCCGCTGCCGCCGCCCCACCAGCCGGGGCAGGGACCGGCCGTCGGCCGGCCACCGGCCGCACAGCACCCGGGCCACCCGAGCCCGCACCAGGGCTCGGCCCCCGTTCCCCCGCCACCCCCCGCCCGGGCCTTCCCCGGAGCACCCGCGGCCCCGGTCCCCCCGGCCCCGCACCACGCGCCACCGCCGCCGGACACCACGGGCCATGTCCCACTGCCCCCCGGTGCCCCGGTCGCCGTACCCAGCGCCCCGCCCACCACGGCGACGGCCCCCGACCCCACCGGCACGACGCTCGCCGTGCTGCTGATCGGGCCCGCGGGCGCAGGCAAGACCAGCGTCGCCAAGTACTGGGCCGACCACCGGCGCGTGCCCACGGCCCACATCAGCCTCGACGACGTCCGCGAATGGGTCCGCTCGGGCTTCGCCAACCCCCAGTCCGGCTGGAACGACAACTCCGAGGCGCAGTACCGGCTCGCCCGCCGCACCTGCGGATTCGCCGCCCGCAACTTCCTCGCCAACGGCATCTCCTGCATTCTCGACGACGCCGTCTTCCCCGACCGCCCGGTGGTCGGCCTCGGCGGCTGGAAGCGCCACGTGGGCCCCGGTCTCCTGCCGGTCGTCCTCCTCCCCGGCCTCGAGATCGTCCTGGAACGCAACGCGGAACGCTCGGGCAACCGCCGCCTCACCGACGAGGAGGTGGCCCGCATACACGGCCGTATGGCGGGCTGGTACGGCTCGGGCCTGCCGATCATCGACAACAGCCAGCTGGACATCCCCCAGACGGCCCGGGTCCTGGACGACGTCCTCGCCCGCTCGATCGCGAGCCCCCCGAGCTGGTAGACCGGGGGACGAGCCGATGCGCTGCCTCTCTCCCCGGCACCCGGTCCCCCGAACGGCACCCTCCCAACCGGCACAAATCGCCCACCCCTCCTACGCTCATCTCATGTCAGAGATGTACGCGATCCGCCGAAACCGGCTAAGGGAGCAGTGCAACGCCGCCGGCAACGCGGCAGCGATCGTCTCCCGCCCCGCCAACGTCCGCTACCTCGCGGGCCCCGCCCCGCGGGGCGCCGTCCTCCTGCTGGGCAGGAGCGAGGACGTCCTGGTCCGCCCCTACGAGGAGCGCGCGACCGACGGGCGTCCCGACGACAACCTCAGGCTCCACGCCCTGCCCGGCCCCGGCGATCCGGCGGTGGCCGCCGCCGGTCTGGCGAAGGCACAGGGCATCGACTCCCTCGCCCTGGAGGAACACCACCTCACCGTCGCCCGCCACCGCGAACTCCGCTCGGTCGTACCGAGGCTCCGCCTCGCGGACATCGGCGGCGCGGTCGAGCAGCTCAGGGTCGTCAAGGACGAGGAGGAGATCTCCTGCCTCCGCATCGGCGCCGAGATCGCCGACCAGGCCCTGGGCGAACTCCTGGAGTCCATCCTCGTCGGCCGCACCGAACGCCACCTCGCCCTCGAACTGGAACGCCGTCTCGTCGACCACGGCGCCGACGGCCCCGCGTTCCCCACCTCCGTCGCCACCGGCCCCAACGCCGGCCGTCGCGCCCACCGCCCCACCGACCGCCGGGTCGAGGAGGGCGACTTCCTCTCCGTCTGCCTCGGGGCGACCTACCGCGGCTACCGCTGCGAGATCGGCCGCACGTTCGTCATCGGCACCTCGCCCGCCGACTGGCAGATCCAGCTCTACGACCTCGTCTTCGCCGCTCAGCGCGCCGGGCGCGAGGCGCTGGCGCCGGGAGCCGCCCACCGTGACGTGGACCGGGCGGCTCGGCAGGTACTGGACTCCGCGGGGTACACCCAGGGCCTGCCCCCGCTGATCGGCCACGGTGTCGGGCTCGAAATCGACGAGGACCCGCAGCTGGCCCCTTCAGCCATGGGTAAACTGGACGCTTGCGTGCCGGTCACCGTCGAACCGGGGGTCCACCTCCCGGGCCGGGGCGGCGTCCGGATCGATGACACGCTCGTCGTCCGCCCCGAGGCGGACGGCGGACCCGAGCTACTCACCATCACGACCAAGGAGCTGCTCGCACTATAGGCAAGGTGCGTGCGCCGGGGTCGTCCACGTCAGTCCAGGAGATTCCGCAACCGTGGCTTCCACGAACGACCTCAAGAACGGCCTTGTGCTCAAGCTCGAAGGCGGCCAGCTCTGGTCCGTCGTCGAGTTCCAGCACGTCAAGCCCGGCAAGGGCCCGGCCTTCGTGCGCACCAAGCTCAAGAACGTGCTCTCGGGCAAGGTCGTCGACAAGACCTTCAACGCCGGCGTCAAGGTCGAGACGGCCACTGTCGACAAGCGCGACATGCAGTTCTCGTACATGGACGGCGAGTACTTCGTCTTCATGGACATGGAGACCTACGACCAGCTGATGGTTGACCGCAAGGCCGTCGGCGACGCCGCCAACTTCCTCATCGAGGGCTTCACCGCCACCGTCGCCCAGCACGAGGGCGAGGTGCTCTTCGTCGAGCTGCCGGCCGCCGTCGAACTCGTCGTCCAGGAGACCGAGCCGGGCCTGCAGGGCGACCGCTCCACCGGCGGCACCAAGCCCGCCACCCTGGAGACCGGCCACCAGATCCAGGTCCCGCTCTTCATCACCACCGGTGAGAAGATCAAGGTCGACACCCGGACCAGCGACTACCTCGGCCGGGTGAACAGCTAACCGTGGCCGCCCGCAACACGGCCCGCAAGCGCGCCTTCCAGATCCTCTTCGAGGGCGACCAGCGCGGAGTCGACGTCCTGACGGTCCTCGCGGACTGGATCCGGCTTTCCCGGGACGACCCCCGTCAGCCGCCGGTGAGCGAGTACACGATGCAGCTGGTCGAGGGCTACGCCAAGCAGACGAAGCGGATCGACGAGCTGATCGCGCAGTACTCGGTCGGCTGGACGCTGGACCGCATGCCGGTCGTGGACCGCAACATCCTGCGCCTGGGCGCCTACGAGCTGATCTGGGTCGACGAGGTCCCGGACGCCGTGGTCCTCGACGAGATGGTGCAGCTCGCCAAGGAGTTCTCCACGGACGAGTCGCCGGCGTTCGTCAACGGCCTGCTGGGCCGGCTCAAGGAGCTCAAGCCCTCGCTGCGCCGCGAAGAGGCGTAACAGAGGTACGGCATCGCCAGGGGGCCCGCAGCGTGACTGCTGCGGGCCCCCTGGCGTTCCGGGGCCGAAGCGGGCTCCGGGAGGCTGACAAAGCCGCCGGGGTGGCCGGAACCATGAAGTCCCGGCCACCCCGGCGGCACGTTTCTGCTAAGGAGCCGTGCGGCTCAGCCCTCCTCGTGGGAGGCCACCGCGCGACGCGCGTCGGCGTCCAGCACGCCCCAGCTGATCAGCTGCTCGGTGAGGACCGAGGGCGACTGGTCGTAGATGACGGCGAGTGTGCGCAGGTCGTCCTGGCGGATCGAGAGCACCTTGCCGTTGTAGTCACCGCGCTGCGACTGGATCGTGGCCGCGTAGCGCTGCAGGGGGCCCGCCTTCTCGGCCGGCACGGTGGCCAGCCGCTCCAGGTCGAGGACCAGCTTCGGCGGGGGCTCGGCCGCGCCGCCCGGCGTGGTGCCCGGCAGCAGCTCCTGAACGGGAACGCCATAGAAATCCGCCAGTTCGGCAAGACGCTGTACGGTCACCGCGCGGTCACCGCGCTCGTACGAACCGACCACGACCGCCTTCCAGCGTCCCTGGCTCTTCTCCTCGACACCGTGGAGGGAAAGGCCCTGCTGGGTGCGGATGGCCCGGAGCTTGGCCCCGAGCTGTTTGGCGTATTCGCTGGACATATAGCTCCCCGGACACTGTGTCGACGCGGCTGCGGAGGTTCCGCGGCCGCGCGTCTGGTAACTCACTGTGAGGTTACGCAGCGTGATTCTTCTGCGTCAAGCCGAATGGTCCACCCCGACTCTTCCGTGGTGGCGGTGGCCGACTGGGCCAGGGGGGTGATCAGGCGTGTCGTGGCGGCCTGCTACCGTTGATGGCGCAAACCCGACGTCCTTTAAGGTCCGTCCCGTGAGGCGGAGAAGGAGGTCCGTTTCGTATGGACACGCAGGACACGTCCGGGATTCCGGCGTCCGATGCCCGGCCCGTGCTCGAAGGCCCTGACATCGCGCGGGTACTGACCCGCATCGCCCACGAGATCGTCGAGCGCGCCAAGGGCGCCGACGACGTGGTGCTGCTCGGCATTCCGACCCGAGGCGTCTTCCTCGCCCAGCGGCTCGCCGCCAAGCTCGAGGAGATCACCGACCGCAAGATCCCGTGCGGTTCGCTCGACATCACCATGTACCGCGACGACCTGCGCATGCATCCGCCGCGTGCGCTGGCCCGCACCGAGATCCCCGGTGACGGCATCGACGGCAAGCTGGTCGTCCTCGTCGACGACGTGCTGTTCTCCGGCCGGACCGTCAGAGCCGCCCTCGACGCCCTGAACGACGTCGGGCGCCCGCGCGCGGTGCAGCTGGCGGTCCTGGTCGACCGGGGCCACCGCGAACTGCCCATCCGCGCCGACTACGTCGGCAAGAACCTCCCCACGTCGCTGCGGGAGACGGTCAAGGTCCAGCTCGCCGAGGAGGACGGTCGCGACACCGTCCTGCTCGGCGCGAAGCAGACCGCGCAGTAGCAATCCGGGTGCTCGGCCACCGCCGAGCCGTGCACCCGCTTGCCCGGCTGTGCCCTGTGGGGACACCCCCACACCCCCGCCTTCCCGAATTGCCTTACGGAGCCTGACAGATGCAGCGTCATCTCATCTCGGCCGCCGACCTCACCCGCGACGACGCCGTCCTGATCCTCGACACCGCCGAGGAGATGGCCCGGGTCGCGGACCGGCCGATCAAGAAACTGCCGACCCTGCGCGGCCGTACGATCGTCAACCTCTTCTTCGAGGACTCCACGCGCACGCGTATCTCCTTCGAAGCCGCCGAGAAGCGCCTCTCGGCCGACGTCATCAACTTCTCCGCCAAGGGCTCCAGCGTCTCCAAGGGCGAGTCCCTGAAGGACACCGCCCAGACCCTGGAGGCCATGGGCGTCGACGCCGTGGTCATCCGGCACGGCGCCTCCGGCGCCCCCTACCGCCTGGCCAACTCCGGCTGGATCGACGCGGCCGTCATCAACGCCGGCGACGGCACCCACCAACACCCCACCCAGGCCCTGCTGGACGCGTTCACCATGCGCCGTCGGCTCGTCGGCCGGGACGCCGGGCTCGGGCAGGACCTGTCCGGCCGGCGCATCACCATCGTCGGCGACATCCTGCACAGCCGGGTCGCCCGCTCCAACGTCGACCTGCTGCACACGCTCGGCGCCGAGGTCACCCTGGTCGCCCCGCCCACCCTGGTGCCGGTCGGCGTCGAGACCTGGCCCTGCGAGGTGTCGTACGACCTCGACTCCACGCTCACCAAGTCCGACGCGGTGATGATGCTGCGGGTCCAGCGCGAGCGCATGAACGCGGCCTTCTTCCCGACCGAGCGCGAGTACTCGCGGCGCTACGGCCTCGACGGCGACCGCATGGCGCGGATGCCCGAGCACGCCATCGTGATGCACCCCGGTCCGATGGTCCGCGGCATGGAGATCACCGCCGAGGTCGCCGACTCCGACCGCTGCACCGTCGTCGAGCAGGTCGCAAACGGAGTCTCCATCCGGATGGCCGTCCTGTACCTGCTGCTCGGCGGCGCCGAGCCCGCCGTCACCCACGCCCGTATCGAGGAGAAGTAAGACAGATGAGCAAGATCCTGATCCGTGGCGCGAAGGTGCTCGGCGGCGAGGCGCAGGACGTCCTGATCGACGGCGCCGTCATCGAGGCGGTCGGCAGCGGGCTGTCGGCCGAGGGGGCGGAGGTCGTCGAGGCCGACGGCAAGGTGCTGCTGCCCGGCCTCGTCGACCTGCACACGCATCTGCGCGAGCCGGGACGCGAGGACTCCGAGACCGTGCTGACCGGTACGCGCGCGGCCGCGAGCGGCGGCTACACGGCCGTCTTCGCCATGGCCAACACCTTCCCGGTCGCCGACACCGCCGGTGTCGTCGAGCAGGTCTACCGGCTCGGCCGGGAGCACGGCTACTGCGACGTACAGCCCATCGGCGCCGTCACCGTCGGCCTGGAGGGCAGGAAGCTCGCCGAGCTGGGCGCCATGCACGAGTCGGCCGCCGGGGTCACCGTCTTCTCCGACGACGGCAAGTGCGTCGACGACGCAGTTATCATGCGGCGCGCCCTGGAGTACGTGAAGGCCTTCGGCGGGGTCGTCGCCCAGCACGCGCAGGAGCCGCGGCTGACCGAGGGCGCCCAGATGAACGAGGGGATCGTCTCCGCCGAGCTGGGGCTCGGGGGCTGGCCGGCGGTGGCCGAGGAATCGGTCATCGCCCGGGATGTCCTGCTCGCCGAGCACGTCGGCTCCCGCGTGCACATCTGCCACCTGTCGACCGCGGGCTCGGTCGAGATCGTCCGCTGGGCCAAGTCCCGCGGCATCGACGTCACCGCCGAGGTCACCCCGCACCACCTGCTCCTCACGGACGAGCTGGTGCGCACCTACAACCCGGTCTACAAGGTCAACCCGCCGCTGCGCACCGAGCGCGACGTGCTGGCCCTGCGCGAGGCGCTGGCCGACGGCACGATCGACATCGTCGCCACCGACCACGCCCCGCACCCGCACGAGGACAAGGACTGCGAGTGGGCCGCGGCCGCCATGGGGATGGTGGGCCTGGAGACCGCGTTGTCAGTGGTGCAGGAGACCATGGTGGAGACGGGCCTGCTGGACTGGGCCGGGGTCGCCGAGCGCATGTCCTTCAAGCCCGCGCGGATCGGGCGGGCGCAGGGACACGGGCGTCCCGTCTCGGCTGGTGAGCCCGCCAACCTCACGCTCGTCGACACGGCATACCGTGGGTCGGTGGACCCCGCGGGCTTCGCCTCGCGCAGCCGGAACACCCCGTACGAGGGGCGTGAGCTGCCGGGCCGTGTGACGCACACGTGGCTCCGGGGCAAGGCCACGCTCGTCGACGGGAAACTCACGTGACACCAGTAACCCTGCTCGCCGCCTCACTCGCCGCCGAGAAGAAGTCGGCCGAGGTCACCGACTGGGCCGCGCGGGTCGGCTGGCTGGTCGGCCTCGCCCTCTTCGTCGCACTCGTCTACTGGCTCATGCGCGAGGGCTGGAAATGGCGCGGCACGCTCCAGGGGGACATCCCCGAACTGCCCGCGTCGCCGGAGGAGCCCGGCGAGGCCAGACTGACGATGAGCGGCCGCTACCACGGCTCCACGACCGCCGGTGAGTGGCTCGACCGCATCGTGGCGCACGGCCTCGGCACCCGCAGCCGGGTCGAGCTCACCCTGACGGACGCGGGACTGGACGTCGTGCGCCCCGGCGCGACCGACTTCTTCGTCCCGCTGGCGCAGCTGCGCGAGGCCCGGCTCGACAAGGGCATCGCCGGCAAGGTGCTGACCGAGGGCGGCCTGCTCGTGGTGACGTGGGCGCACGGCGAGAGGCTGATCGACTCCGGGTTCCGCTCGGACCACGCGGCCGAGCACACCGAGTGGGTCGACACCCTGAACCAGATGATCAACAAGACGGAAGGCGCACGATGACAACCTCCACCAGGGGAGCCACCCGGGTTCCCGCCGTACTCGTCCTGGAGGACGGCCGGACCTTCCGCGGCCGCGCCTACGGGGCCGTGGGGGTGACCTTCGGCGAGGCGGTCTTCTCGACCGGCATGACCGGCTACCAGGAGACCCTCACCGACCCGTCGTACGACCGCCAGATCGTCGTCGCGACCGCCCCGCAGATCGGCAACACCGGCTGGAACGACGAGGACGACGAGTCCAAGCGGATCTGGGTCTCCGGCTACGTCGTGCGCGACCCCGCGCGCGTGCCGTCCAACTGGCGCGCCAAGCGCTCCCTGGACGACGAACTTCTCGCGCAGGGCATCGTGGGCATCAGCGGCATCGACACCCGTGCCCTCACCCGCCATCTGCGCGAGCGCGGCTCCATGCGCGCCGGGATCTTCAGCGGCGACGCCATCGCCGCCGAGGACGAGCTCCTCGCGCGCGTGCAGGCCCAGCCTCAGATGAAGGGTGCCTCGCTGTACGAGGAGGTCGCCACCCAGGAGGCCTACGTCGTCCCGGCGGTCGGCGAGAAGAAGTTCACCGTCGCCGCGATCGACCTCGGCATCAAGGGCATGACCCCGCACCGCATGGCCGAGCGCGGCATCGAGGTGCACGTCCTGCCCGCCACGGCCACCGCCGACGAGGTCTACGCCGTCAACCCCGACGGGGTGTTCTTCTCCAACGGCCCCGGCGACCCGGCCACCGCCGACGGGCCGGTCGAGCTGATGACCGCCGTCCTGGAGCGCAGGACGCCGCTGTTCGGCATCTGCTTCGGCAACCAGATCCTGGGCCGCGCCCTCGGCTTCGGCACCTACAAGCTGAAGTACGGCCACCGCGGCATCAACCAGCCCGTGCAGGACCGTACGACCGGCAAGGTCGAGGTCACCGCGCACAACCACGGCTTCGCCGTGGACGCGCCGCTCGACAAGGTCACCGAGACGAGGTTCGGACGCGTCGAGGTCTCCCACGTGTGCCTGAACGACAACGTGGTCGAGGGCCTCCAGCTGCTCGACCAGCCTGCCTTCAGCGTCCAGTACCACCCCGAAGCGGCCGCCGGCCCGCACGACGCCGCCTACCTGTTCGACCGCTTCACGTCTTTGATGAGCACAGTCCTGATGGAGGGCCAGCGTGCCTAAGCGCACCGATATCCAGTCCGTCCTGGTCATCGGCTCCGGCCCGATCGTCATCGGCCAGGCCGCCGAGTTCGACTACTCCGGCACCCAGGCGTGCCGTGTCCTGCGGTCCGAGGGCCTGCGGGTCGTCCTGGTGAACTCCAACCCTGCGACGATCATGACCGATCCGGAGATCGCCGACGCCACCTACGTCGAACCGATCACCCCGGAGTTCGTGGAGAAGATCATCGCCAAGGAGCGGCCCGACGCCCTCCTGCCCACGCTGGGCGGCCAGACGGCCCTCAATACGGCCATCTCGCTGGATGAGAACGGCGTCCTGGCCAAGTACGGCGTCGAGCTGATCGGCGCCAACGTCGAGGCGATCCACAAGGGCGAGGACCGTGACCAGTTCAAGCTGGTCGTCGAGGCCGTCCGCCAGAAGATCGGGCACGGCGAGTCCGCCCGCTCGGTCATCTGCCACTCCATGGAGGACGTGCTCGCGGGCGTCGACACCCTCGGCGGCTACCCGGTGGTCGTCCGCCCGTCCTTCACCATGGGCGGCGCCGGCTCCGGCTTCGCGCACGACGAGGAGGAGCTGCGCCGCATCGCCGGCCAGGGCCTCACCCTCTCGCCGACCACCGAGGTGCTCCTGGAGGAGTCCATCCTCGGCTGGAAGGAGTACGAGCTGGAGCTGATGCGCGACAAGCACGACAACGTCGTGGTCGTCTGCTCCATCGAGAACTTCGACCCCATGGGCGTGCACACCGGCGACTCCATCACCGTCGCGCCCGCGATGACGCTCACCGACCGCGAGTACCAGATCCTGCGGGACATCGGCATCGCCGTGATCCGCGAGGTCGGCGTCGACACCGGCGGCTGCAACATCCAGTTCGCGGTGAACCCCGAGGACGGCCGCGTGATCGTCATCGAGATGAACCCGCGCGTGTCGCGTTCCTCGGCCCTCGCCTCCAAGGCGACCGGCTTCCCGATCGCCAAGATCGCCGCCAAGCTCGCCGTCGGCTACACCCTCGACGAGATCCCGAACGACATCACCCAGGAGACCCCGGCCTCCTTCGAGCCCACGCTCGACTACGTGGTCGTCAAGGCCCCGCGGTTCGCCTTCGAGAAGTTCCCGCAGGCCGACTCCACGCTGACCACCACCATGAAGTCGGTCGGCGAGGCCATGGCCATCGGCCGCAACTTCACCGAGGCCTTCCAGAAGGCGCTGCGCTCGCTGGAGAAGAAGGGCAGCCAGTTCACCTTCGTCGGCGAGCCCGGCGACAAGGGACAGCTGCTGCAGGCGGGGGTCCGCCCGACCGACGGCCGGATCAACACCGTCATGCAGGCCATCCGCGCGGGTGCCACGCCCGAGGAGGTCTTCGAGTACACGAAGATCGACCCCTGGTTCGTCGACCAGCTCTTCCTGATCAAGGAGATCGCCGACGAGCTGGCCGAGGCCGTGGAGCTCACGCCCGACCTGCTGGCCGAGGCCAAGCGGCACGGTTTCTCCGACCAGCAGATCGGCGAGATCCGGGGCCTGCGCGAGGACGTCGTGCGCGAGGTGCGGCACGCGCTGCGCATCCGCCCGGTCTACAAGACGGTCGACACCTGCGCCGCCGAGTTCGCGGCGAAGACGCCGTACTTCTACTCCTCCTACGACGAGGAGACGGAGGTCGCGCCGCGCGAGAAGCCGGCCGTGATCATCCTGGGCTCCGGTCCGAACCGCATCGGCCAGGGCATCGAGTTCGACTACTCCTGCGTCCACGCCTCCTTCGCGCTGAGCGACGCCGGGTACGAGACCGTGATGGTCAACTGCAACCCGGAGACCGTCTCCACGGACTACGACACCTCCGACCGCCTGTACTTCGAGCCGCTGACGCTCGAGGACGTGCTGGAGATCGTCCACGCCGAGCAGCAGGCCGGCCCGGTGGCCGGTGTCGTCGTCCAGCTGGGCGGCCAGACCCCCCTCGGCCTCTCGCAGGCCCTCAAGGACAACGGCGTGCCGATCGTCGGCACGTCCCCGGAGGCGATCCACGCCGCCGAGGACCGCGGCGCCTTCGGGCGCGTGCTCGCCGAGGCGGGCCTGCCTGCCCCCAAGCACGGCACCGCCACCACCTTCGCCGAGGCCAAGGCCATCGCCGACGAGATCGGCTACCCGGTCCTCGTGCGGCCGTCGTACGTCCTCGGCGGGCGCGGCATGGAGATCGTCTACGACGAGACCCGGCTCGCGACCTACATCGCCGAGTCGACCGAGATCAGCCCTTCCCGGCCGGTCCTCGTCGACCGCTTCCTCGACGACGCCATCGAGATCGACGTCGACGCGCTGTACGACGGCGAGGAGCTCTACCTCGGCGGCGTCATGGAGCACATCGAGGAGGCCGGCATCCACTCCGGCGACTCGGCCTGCGCGCTGCCGCCGATCACGCTGGGCGGCTTCGACATCAAGCGGCTGCGGGCCTCGACGCAGGCCATCGCCCGCGGGGTCGGCGTGCGCGGCCTGATCAACATCCAGTTCGCGCTGGCCGGCGACATCCTGTACGTCCTGGAGGCCAACCCGCGGGCGTCGCGTACGGTCCCCTTCACCTCCAAGGCGACCGCGGTGCCGCTCGCCAAGGCCGCCGCCCGAATCTCCCTGGGCGCGACCGTCGCCGAGCTGCGGGCGGAGGGTCTGCTCCCCGCCTCCGGCGACGGCGGCGAGCTCCCGCTGGACGCGCCCATCTCCGTCAAGGAGGCGGTCATGCCCTGGTCGCGCTTCCGTGACATCCAGGGACGCGGCGTGGACACCGTCCTCGGCCCGGAGATGCGCTCCACCGGCGAGGTCATGGGCATCGATTCGGTCTTCGGCACGGCGTACGCCAAGTCGCAGGCCGGCGCCTACGGCCCGCTGCCCACCAAGGGCCGCGCGTTCATCTCGGTCGCCAACCGCGACAAGCGCTCGATGATCTTCCCGGCGCGCGAGCTGGTGGCGCACGGCTTCGAGCTGCTCGCCACCTCCGGCACGGCCGAGGTCCTCAAGCGCAACGGCATCAAGGCCACGGTCGTGCGCAAGCAGTTCGAGGGCACCGGGCCGAACGGTGAGAAGACCATCGTCCAGCTCATCCACGACGGCGAGGTCGACCTCATCGTCAACACCCCGTACGGCACCGGCGGCCGCCTCGACGGCTACGAGATCCGTACGGCGGCCGTGGCGCGGTCGGTCCCGTGCCTGACGACGGTCCAGGCGCTCGCCGCCGCCGTCCAGGGCATCGACGCCCTCAACCACGGTGACGTGGGCGTCCGTTCGCTCCAGGAACACGCGGAGCACCTGACCGCGGCCCGCGACTAGCAGCCGACGAGGGGGACACCGGAAACGGTGTCCCCCTCCGCATGAGGACCCATTCGAGGACACGTCTGAGATGTACAAGCTTTTCTTCCGTCTGGTTTTCACACGGATGGACCCGGAGCGGGCCCATTACCTGGCCTTCCGCTGGATCCGCCTCGCCGTCCGCATTCCCGTGCTGCGCACCTTCGTCGCCGCCCTGGCCCCCCGCCACAAGGAGCTGCGCACCGAGGCCTTCGGGCTGCGCATGCACGGCCCCTTCGGGCTCGCCGCCGGCTTCGACAAGAACGCCGTCGCCGTGGACGGCATGTCGATGCTCGGCTTCGACCATGTCGAGATCGGCACGGTGACGGGGGAGGCCCAGCCGGGCAACCCCGGAAAGCGGCTGTTCCGGCTCGTGAAGGACCGGGCGCTCATCAACCGCATGGGCTTCAACAACGAGGGCTCGCTGGCCGTGGCGGCCCGTCTGGCGGCCCGTGAGCCGGTCTTCAGGACCGTCGTGGGCGTCAACATCGGCAAGACCAAGGTCGTCCCGGAGGCGGAGGCGGCCGGCGACTACGTGAAGTCGACCGAGCGGCTGGCGCCGTACGCCGACTACCTGGTCGTGAACGTCTCGTCGCCGAACACGCCCGGCCTGCGCAACCTGCAGGCCACCGAGGCGCTGCGGCCCCTGCTGAGCGCCGTCCGCGAGGCCGCGGACCGGGTGGTGCGCAGCCGTCGGGTACCGCTCCTGGTGAAGATCGCCCCGGACCTGGCGGACGAGGACGTCGACGCCGTCGCCGACCTGGCCGTCGAGCTCGGCTTGGACGGGATCATCGCCACCAACACCACCATCGCGCGCGAGGGCCTCGGTCTGACATCCGACCCCACCCTCGTGAAGGAGACCGGCGGCCTGTCCGGCGCCCCCCTGAAGGCGCGCTCCCTGGAGGTGCTGCGCCGCCTCTACGCGCGCGTGGGCGACCGCGTCACCCTGGTGGGCGTCGGCGGCATCGAGAACGCCGAGGACGCCTGGCAGCGCATCCTCGCCGGGGCCACCCTCGTGCAGGGCTACAGCGCGTTCGTCTACCAGGGGCCCTTCTGGAGCCGGGCCGTCCACAAGGGACTCGCCGCGCGCCTGCGCACGAGCCCCTACGCCACCCTCGCCGACGCGGTCGGCGCCGACGTGAGGAAGACGGTATGACCTCGTACGAGCCCTTCGGTGCCCGGCTGCGCCACGCCATGGACGAGCGCGGGCCCCTGTGCGTCGGCATCGACCCGCACGCCTCCCTGCTCACCGAGTGGGGCCTCAACGACGACGTGGCGGGTCTGGAGCGGTTCAGCCGCACCGTCGTGGAGGCGCTGGCCGACCGGGTCGCCGTCGTCAAGCCGCAGAGCGCGTTCTTCGAGCGCTTCGGGTCCCAGGGCGTCGCCGTACTGGAGAGGACCGTGGAGGAGGCCCGGGCGGCCGGCGCACTCGTCCTGATGGACGCCAAGCGCGGCGACATCGGCTCCACCATGGCCGCGTACGCCGAGGCCTTCCTGCGCAAGGACTCCCCGCTGTTCTCGGACGCGCTGACCGTCTCGCCGTACCTCGGCTACGGCTCGCTCTCGCCGGCGATCGCCCTCGCGCGCGAGAGCGGCTCGGGGCTTTTCGTGCTCGCCCTGACCTCCAACCCGGAGGGCGGCGAGGTGCAGCACGCGGTCCGGGCGGACGGCCGGAACGTCGGAGCGACGATGCTGGGCCACCTGGCGGCCGAGAACACCGGGGAGGAGCCCCTGGGGTCCTTCGGAGCGGTCGTCGGCGCCACGCTGGGCGACCTGTCGTCGTACGACCTGGCGATCAACGGCCCCCTCCTCGCGCCCGGCGTCGGCGCGCAGGGCGCGACAGCCGCCGATCTTCCCGGTGTGTTCGGGGCGGCCGTCCGCAACGTCGTCCCGAACGTCAGCCGGGGTGTGCTGCGGCACGGTCCGGACGTCGCCGCTCTGCGTTCCGTCTCGGACCGCTTCGCGGACGAGATCCGGACCGCTGTGACGGCCTCCTGACCACCGTCAGGGGTGTTCGAGCCGCTCGATCGAGTCCTCCGATGAGTGGTTCGAGGCCCGCTTGAGTCTGAATACATCCTCAAATCCGGGGCATTATGTCCTAAATGTCCGGCCTGGCGGAGGCTGACCAGGACTTTTCCGCTGTTCTCGCTGACTCTGGCGGAGTTGGCCGCTAGTCTCCGACGAGAGTCACCGGGCGAGCGTGTTGCTCGTGGCTCCCCAGGTGTGGGGCGACTAGGTTCCTCACCGGTCCGTATCCGACAGTTCGACATCCGAGGTGACGTAGGCGTGGCTCTTCCGCCCCTTACCCCTGAACAGCGCGCAGCCGCGCTCGAAAAGGCCGCCGCGGCTCGCCGGGAGCGGGCCGAGGTCAAGAATCGACTCAAGCACTCCGGCGCCTCCCTGCACGAGGTCATCAAGCAGGGCCAGGAGAACGACGTCATCGGCAAGATGAAGGTCTCCGCGCTGCTCGAGTCACTGCCGGGCGTGGGCAAGGTCCGCGCCAAGCAGATCATGGAGCGACTCGGCATCTCCGAGAGCCGCCGCGTGCGCGGTCTCGGTTCCAACCAGATCGCTTCCCTGGAGCGTGAGTTCGGCAGCACCGGCTCCTGAGGTCCGCAACCTCCGGACCGGGAGTCCCGGGCACTCCGGGATTGCTGGAATAATCGCTGCATGAGTGAACGTCCGCGGCTGACCGTGCTCTCCGGCCCCTCCGGGGTCGGCAAGAGCACGGTCGTCGCCCATATGCGCAAGGAACACCCCGAGGTCTGGCTCTCGGTGTCGGCGACGACCCGCAGGCCCCGCCCGGGCGAGAGGCACGGAGTCCACTACTTCTTCGTCACCGACGAGGAGATGGACAAGCTGATCGCCAACGGTGAGCTGCTGGAGTGGGCGGAGTTCGCCGGCAACCGCTACGGCACGCCGCGTGCGGCCGTGCTGGAGCGCCTGGAGGCGGGCGAGCCCGTCCTGCTGGAGATCGACCTCCAGGGGGCCCGGCAGGTCCGCGAGTCGATGGCCGACGCCCAGCTGGTGTTCCTGGCTCCTCCCTCCTGGGAGGAGCTCGTACGCAGGCTCACGGGACGTGGCACCGAGCCGCCCGAGGTGATCGAGCGTCGCCTCGACGCGGCGAAGGTCGAACTGGCGGCCGAGCCGGAGTTCGACATGACCTTGGTCAACACCTCCGTCGAGGACGTGGCGCGCGAGCTGCTAGCCTTGATGGATGTCGTGTGATCGTGCCTGACCGTTCAGGTGTGATCGTCCGCACTGATTCTTTCCCATCCATCGGAAGGTAGAGCGTGTCCTCTTCCATCTCCGCGCCCGAGGGCATCATCAACCCGCCGATCGACGAGCTCCTCGAGGCCACCGACTCGAAGTACAGCCTCGTGATCTACGCGGCCAAGCGTGCCCGCCAGATCAACGCGTACTACTCGCAGCTCGGCGAGGGCCTCCTCGAGTACGTCGGTCCGCTCGTCGACACCCACGTGCACGAGAAGCCGCTCTCGATCGCCCTGCGCGAGATCAACGCGGGTCTGCTGACGTCCGAGGCCGTCGAGGGCCCCGCGCAGTAGTACTTTCACATTGCAGTTGGCTTTTCCACAGGCCCGGCAGCGCGACTGTCGGGCCTGTGGTGTGTGATGGACCCGTACGTTGCCGAGCCGGGGAGAGACGGTGGACAAGCCCAAGGTCGTGCTGGGGGTCAGCGGTGGCATCGCCGCCTACAAGGCGTGTGAGCTGCTGCGCAGGTTCACCGAGTCGGGCCACGACGTCCGCGTCGTCCCCACCGCCTCCGCGCTGCACTTCGTCGGCGCCGCCACATGGTCCGCCCTCTCCGGCAACCCCGTCTTCACCGAGGTCTGGGACGACGTCCACGAGGTCCCGCACGTCCGTATCGGACAGCAAGCCGACCTGGTCGTCGTCGCCCCCGCGACCGCGGACACGCTGGCCAGGGCCGCTCACGGCCTGGCGGACGACCTGCTCACCAACACGCTCCTGACCGCCCGCTGCCCGGTCGTGTTCGCACCCGCGATGCACACCGAGATGTGGGAGCACCCGGCCACCCAGGAGAACGTGGCCACGCTGCGCCGACGGGGCGCCGTCGTCATCGAGCCCGCCGTCGGTCGTCTCACCGGTGTCGACACCGGCAAGGGCCGGCTCCCCGACCCCGCCGAGATCTTCGAGGTCTGCCGCCGTGTCCTCGCCCGGGGCGTGACGGAGCCCGACCTCGCCGGCCGGCACGTCGTCGTCAGCGCCGGCGGCACCCGCGAGCCGCTCGACCCCGTGCGCTTCCTCGGCAACCGCTCCTCCGGCAAGCAGGGCTACGCCCTCGCCCGCACCGCCGCCGCCCGCGGTGCCCGGGTCACCCTGATCGCCGCCAACACCGGCCTGCCCGACCCGGCGGGCGTCGACGTCGTCCAGGTGGGCACCGCCGTACAGCTGCGCGAGGCGGTGCTGAAGGCCGCGGCGGAGGCCGACGCGGTCGTCATGGCCGCCGCGGTCGCCGACTTCCGGCCGGAGACCTATGCGACCGGGAAGATCAAGAAGAAGGACGACCGCGACCCCGATCCCATCGTCCTCGTACGGAATCCGGATGTTCTCGCGGAGATCTCCGCCGACCGCGCCCGGCCCGGACAGCTCGTCGTCGGCTTCGCCGCCGAGACCGACGACGTCCTCGCCAACGGGCGGGCCAAGCTGGCGCGCAAGGGCTGCGACCTGCTGGTCGTCAACGAGGTGGGGGAACGCAAGACCTTCGGCTCCGAGGAGAACGAGGCGGTGGTGCTGGGGGCCGACGGCAGCGAGACGCCCGTACCCCACGGCCCGAAGGAGCATCTGGCCGAAATCGTCTGGGACCTGGTGGCGGAGCGCCTCACGTGAATGTTTCATTCGCTTCTCGGTCCCCTCAAACCTCTGCCACACGGGCGTGGCGACCCTGGTCAAGGCGCCGGTGCATTGGGCAGAATGCCCGTGCCGCAGGTCACGGCCCTCCCGAGAGGCGAGACAGGGAGGCCCTTGGCCGAGTACGACCGATAAACTGTTCTCGGACGGAGCCGGGCGCAGCCCCCGAGCCCGTCCGCCCATGATCAGCCAGCAGCCGCTGCAACCCCAGGGAGCGTTGTGTCCCGTCGCCTGTTCACCTCGGAGTCCGTGACCGAGGGTCACCCCGACAAGATCGCTGACCAGATCAGCGACACCATTCTCGACGCGCTGCTCAAGGAGGACCCGACCTCCCGGGTCGCCGTCGAGACGCTGATCACCACCGGCCTGGTGCACGTGGCCGGCGAGGTCACCACCAAGACCTACGCGGACATCGCGAACCTCGTCCGCAGCAAGATCCTCGAGATCGGTTACGACTCCTCCAAGAAGGGCTTCGACGGCGCCTCCTGCGGTGTCTCGGTGTCGATCGGCGCGCAGTCGCCGGACATCGCCCAGGGCGTCGACACGGCGTACGAGTCCCGGGTCGAGGGCGACGAGGACGAGCTGGACCGTCAGGGCGCCGGTGACCAGGGCCTGATGTTCGGGTACGCGTCCGACGAGACGCCCACCCTGATGCCGCTGCCGATCTTCCTGGCGCACCGGCTGGCCAAGCGCCTGTCCGAGGTCCGCAAGAACGGAACCATCCCCTACCTGCGCCCCGACGGCAAGACGCAGGTCACCATCGAGTACGACGGCGACAAGGCCGTCCGCCTCGACACGGTGGTCGTCTCCTCCCAGCACGCGAGCGACATCGACCTGGACTCCCTGCTCGCTCCCGACGTCCGCGAGTTCGTCGTGGAGCCGGAGCTGAAGGCGCTGCTGGACGAGGGCATCAAGCTCGACACGGAGAACTACCGTCTCCTGGTCAACCCGACCGGCCGCTTCGAGATCGGCGGCCCGATGGGCGACGCGGGTCTGACCGGCCGGAAGATCATCATCGACACGTACGGCGGCTTCGCCCGGCACGGCGGCGGCGCCTTCTCCGGCAAGGACCCGTCCAAGGTGGACCGCTCGGCGGCGTACGCGATGCGCTGGGTGGCCAAGAACGTCGTCGCCGCGGGTCTCGCCTCGCGCTGCGAGGTGCAGGTGGCGTACGCGATCGGCAAGGCCGAGCCGGTGGGTCTGTTCGTGGAGACCTTCGGCACCGCCAAGATCGACCACGAGAAGATCGAGAAGGCCATCGACGAGGTCTTCGACCTGCGTCCGGCCGCGATCATCCGCGACCTCGACCTGCTGCGTCCGATCTACTCCCAGACGGCCGCCTACGGCCACTTCGGCCGTGAGCTCCCGGACTTCACCTGGGAGAAGACCGACCGCGTGGACGCCCTGCGCAAGGCGGCGGGCCTGTAGGCCCCACCGCATGGCACGAGGCCCGGTTCCCTTCGGGGGGCCGGGCCTCGTCGTGTCCACGTGTCAGTGCCGTTTGGTAAGAATGCAAGGGTGAGCAGCGAGAACGGGCGGTCGGGCGGCGGGGCGGAAGGCGCTTCGGCCGAGCAGCTTGCGCTCATCCGGGAGACCGTGCGCAAGGCGGACGTGCCCCGGGCCAAGCCACGGACGTGGCGGGGGGCCGCGTTGGCCGAGGAGCTGCCGGTCGCGCGGGTGCTGGTGGACAAGGGGGTGCTGCATCTCGACCGGTACTTCGACTACGCCGTGCCCGAGGAGCTGGACGCGGACGCGCAGCCCGGGGTGCGGGTGCGGGTGCGGTTCGGGGCCGGGCGGCACCGGGTGCGGGAGGGGCGGCGCGAGGGCGGCGGGCTGATCGACGGGTTTCTCGTCGAGCGGCTGGCCGAGTCCGACTACTCCGGACCGCTGGCCGCGCTGGCCCAGGTCGTGTCGCCCGAGCGGGTGCTGAGCGAGGAGTTGCTCGGGCTCGCGCGGGCCGTCGCCGATCGCTATGCGGGCAGCCTCGCCGATGTGCTCCAGCTCGCCGTGCCGCCGCGCAGCGCGCGGGCCGAGCAGCGGCCCTCGCCGGAGCCGTTGCCGCCGCCGGGGAGGCCGGAGGCGGGGACCTGGGCACGGTACGAGCGGGGCACCGCGTTTCTGGAGGCGCTGGCGTCGGGCGGGGCGCCGCGCGCCGTGTGGAACGCGCTGCCCGGGCCCGAGTGGAGCGAGGAGATCGCCCGGGCCGTGGCGGCCACGCTGGCCTCCGGGCGCGGGGCGCTGGTCGTGCTGCCGGACGGGCGGGCGGTCGCTCGGGTCGACGCGGCGCTGACGTCCCTGCTGGGGGAGGGGCGGCATGCCGTGCTCACCGCCGACGCCGGGCCCGAGAAACGGTACCGGGAGTGGCTGGCCGTGCGCCGGGGAGCCGTGAGGGCCGTCGTGGGGACGCGTGCGGCCATGTTCGCGCCCGTCCAGGACCTGGGACTCGTCGCCATCTGGGACGACGGGGACGACAGCCACAGCGAGCTGCACGCACCGCAGCCGCATGCCCGTGAAGTGCTGCTGCTGCGGGCGGCCCAGGACAAGTGCGCCTTCCTGCTGGGCGGTTGGAGCTGCACCGTGGAGGCCGCGCAGCTCGTCGAGAGCGGCTGGGCGCGGCCGCTCGTCGCCTCGCGGGAGCAGGTCAGGGCGGCCGCGCCGCTGGTACGGACCGTGGGGGACGGGGATCTCGCACGCGACGAGGCGGCCCGTGCGGCCCGGTTGCCCACCCTCGCCTGGCAGGTCGTCAGGGACGGCCTGCGGCAGGGCCCGGTGCTCGTGCAGGTGCCCCGGCGGGGGTACGTGCCGCGGATGGCGTGCGCCAACTGCCGGGCGCCCGCCCGCTGCCGGCACTGCTCGGGACCGTTGGAGGGGCAGGACGGCGGATCGCTGCGGTGCGGGTGGTGCGGGCGCGAGGAGAGCGGCTGGCACTGCCCGGAGTGCGGCGGCTTCCGGCTGCGGGCCCAGGTCGTGGGGGCCCGGCGGACGGCCGAGGAGCTGGGGCGCGCATTCCCCGCCGTACCCGTGCGGACCTCGGGGCGTGAGCATGTACTGGACACCGTGCCGGGCGCGCCCGCGCTGGTGGTGAGCACACCCGGCG
Organism: Streptomyces sp. NPDC005799; assembly: GCF_040630525.1. Lineage (NCBI taxonomy): Bacteria > Bacillati > Actinomycetota > Actinomycetes > Kitasatosporales > Streptomycetaceae > Streptomyces > Streptomyces sp. NPDC005799. The sequence goes on along the minus strand of NZ_JBEXXQ010000034.1, from coordinate 81,108 downwards.
CCGAGCCCGTCGCCGAGGGCGGATACGCGGCGGCGCTGCTCCTGGACGGCTGGGCCATGCTGGGGCGGCCCGACCTGCGGGCCGGCGAGGACGCGCTGCGGCGCTGGATCGCGGCTGCCGCGCTGGTCCGGCCGCAGGGTGCCGGGGGTACGGTCGTCGCGGTCGCCGAGCCGACCCTGAGGCCCGTGCAGGCGCTGGTGCGGTGGGACCCCGTCGGTCTCGCGGTGCGGGAGCTCGGCGAGCGGGCCGAGCTGGGCTTCCCGCCGGTGTCGCGGATGGCCGCCGTCTCCGGGGCGCCGGAAGCCGTCGCGGAGTTCCTGCGCACGGTGGAACTGCCGGGCGAGGCCCAGGTGCTGGGCCCGGTCCCGATCCTGGTCACGACGTCCGGGCGCCCCCGACGGCCCGGCGCGCCGCCACCCGGGGAGCACTGGGAGCGGGCACTGGTACGGGTACCACCGGGAAGCGGCGCCGCGCTCGCCTCGGCGCTGAAGGCCGCCCAGGCGGCGCGGATGGCCCGGGGGGCCGGTGAGCCGCTGGTCCGGGTACGGATCGATCCACCGGACATCGGCTGAGCGGCCTGGGGGCACGGGTGACCGCTGGTGGTTGGGCGGGGCCGGTGCCTGGGGGCACGGGTGACCGCTGGTGGTTGGGCGGGGCCGGTGCCTGGGGGCACGGGTGACCGCTGGTGGTTGGGCGGGGCCGGTGCCTGGTGGATGGGTGGTGGCTGGTCGCCAGGCGGATCCGGTGCTTCGTGCACGGGTGACCCGCTGGTCCGCAGGTGGATCCGATGCCTCGTGCACGGCATGCGTATGCCCTCCCGGACGTGTGCCGGGAGGGTGAGAGGGCGTGGGTGGCTCAGCCGTTGCGGGGGCCGGGGAAAGCGGTTGGTCTGGTCTCCTCGCGGAGGACGGGGCTGCCCGCCGTCGGCTGGGTCGGCATCGAGCGGGCCGCGGGGACCGTCGGCACCGGGGGGATGCCGGTGCCGACGTTGACCGTCCGGGTGCCCGACGGCTCGGTCGCGCGCTCGGCCTCGGCGGCCGCCTGGGCCGCGGCCCGGCGCGCGCCGTAACGGCGGTGCACCGCCTGCTTGGTGACGCCCAGCGCGGAACCCACCGCGTCCCACGAGAAGCCGAGGGAGCGGTCGAAGTCGACCGCCGCCGTGACCAGGGTCTCGACACTGTCCCGCAGCTCCTGGGCGAGACGGACCGTCGGCGCGGGCGCGCGTCCGTAGACGACGAAGCCCGTGGACGGGCCGGAGCGGCGCGGGCGGTAGACGTTGCCCAACTGGGCGGTGAGCGTGCGCAGTGCGTCCACCTGCCGGCGGACCCGCTCGATGTCCCGCACCAGCAAGTGCAGGCTGGCCCGAGCCTGGGCGTCGTGGGTTGCGTGGTCGGCCATGAACAAGCCTCTCGAACCGGCGTGAAAAGGATCGGGCAGCGCCAATGCGGCCCTTGTGGTCAACTCTTTCTTGACCAACGCGGATTCGCTCCGCTGGTCACGCACAGGGGGCGTGAGGGCATATGCGCGCGCCCTGTGGAGGGAGGGCGCGCGGTGAGGGTGGTGTGCGGGTGGGTGCGTCGGCCGCGTTCTCATGACGGCGGACGGTCCGTCGGCCAACGCCGCCGGCGGCTTTCCCGTCGCTCCCGTCGAGGTCATAGACTTGTGCGTCGCCCGCAACCGTCGCCGTCCGAGAGGCCCGTAGCCACCCATGAAGCTCGTCTTCGCCGGGACCCCCGAGGTCGCCGTACCCGCTCTGGACGCTCTGCTCGCCTCCGGGCGGCACGAGGTGGCCGCCGTCGTCACGCGGCCGGACGCCCCGGCGGGGCGCGGGCGTCGGCTGGTCGCGTCCCCCGTGGCTCAGCGGGCGGAGGAGGCCGGCATCGAGGTGCTGAAGCCGCTCAAGCCGAGGGATCCGGAGTTCCTGGAGCGGCTGCGGGAGATCGCGCCGGACTGCTGTCCCGTCGTCGCGTACGGGGCGCTGCTGCCGCGCGTCGCCCTGGACGTCCCGGCGAACGGCTGGGTCAACCTGCACTTCTCGCTGCTGCCCGCCTGGCGGGGGGCCGCGCCGGTGCAGCACTCCATCATGGCGGGCGACGAGATCACGGGGGCGTCGACCTTCCTCATCGAGGAAGGGCTCGACTCCGGGCCCGTCTACGGCACCGTGACCGAGGAGATCCGGCCCACCGACACCAGCGGTGACCTGCTCACCCGCCTCGCCTTCGCGGGCGCCGGGCTCCTCGCGGCGACCATGGACGGCATCGAGGACGGCGCCCTCAAGGCCGTGCCGCAGCCCTCCGAGGGCATCACCCTCGCGCCGAAGATCACCGTCGAGGACGCTCACGTCGACTGGGCCGCACCGGCGCTCCGGGTCGACCGGGTCGTGCGCGGCTGCACCCCCGCCCCCGGCGCCTGGACCACCTTCCGCGGCGAGCGGCTGAAGCTGATCCAGGTCACGCCCGTACCCGAGCGGACCGACCTGGCGCCGGGGCAGCTCGCCGTCGGCAAGAACAGCGTCCACGTGGGCACCGGTTCGTACGGCGTGGAGCTGCTGTGGGTGCAGGCGCAGGGGAAGAAGCCGATGCGGGCGGCCGACTGGGCGCGTGGTGCGCGGATCGTCGACGGGGAGAGTCTCGGCCGCTGAGGCCGACGTACGCTGGGGGCGTATCCCTTGATTCCCCCAGGCGCATCCTCTGACCCCACAGGCGTATCGCCCGATCCCGCATCCGGAGCACCTTTTTCGTGAGCGACCAGCACCGTCGACCCGGCAAGCCCTACCGCAGGCCCAAGAAGGATCCCGTCCGCATCCTCGCCTTCGAGGCGCTGAGGGCCGTGGACGAGCGGGACGCCTACGCCAACCTCGTACTGCCGCCGCTGCTGCGGAAGGCGCGGGAGAAGGGCGACTTCGACGGGCGTGACGCGGCGCTTGCGACCGAGCTGGTTTATGGGACGCTGCGCCGGCAGGGGACGTACGACGCGATCATCGCCGCCTGTGTCGACCGGCCGCTGCGTGAGGTCGACCCGCCGGTGCTGGACGTGCTGAGCCTCGGTGCGCACCAGTTGCTCGGGACGCGCATCCCCAGTCACGCGGCGGTGTCCGCCTCGGTCGAGCTCGCCCGTGTCGTCCTCGGCGACGGGCGGGCCAAGTTCGTCAACGCCGTTCTGCGCAAGGTCGCGCAGGACGATCTCGACGGATGGCTGGCGAAGATCGCGCCGCCCTACGACGAGGACCCCGAGGACCATCTGGCCGTGGTGCACTCGCACCCCCGCTGGGTCGTCTCGGCGCTGTGGGACTCGCTCGGCGGCGGGCGCGCCGGCATCGAGGAGTTGCTGGCCGCCGACAACGAACGGCCCGAGGTGACCCTCGTGGCCCGTCCCGGGCGCGCCACCACCGAGGAGCTGCTCGCCGAGGAGTCCGCCGTGCCGGGGCGCTGGTCGCCGTACGCCGTGCGGCTGGCCGAGGGCGGGGAGCCCGGGGCCATCGAGGCCGTACGGGACGGGCGGGCCGGCGTGCAGGACGAGGGCAGCCAGCTCGTCGCGCTCGCGCTCGCGGGCGCGCCCCTCGACGGGCGGGACGAGAAGTGGCTCGACGGGTGTGCCGGACCCGGCGGCAAGGCCGCGCTGCTCGCCGCGCTCGCCGCCGAGCGCGGGGCCGTGCTGCTCGCCTCCGAGAAGCAGCCGCACCGGGCGGGCCTGGTGGCCAGGGCGTTGCACGGCAATCCCGGCCCCTACCAGGTCATCGCCGCCGACGGCACCCGACCGCCGTGGCGGCCCGGCTCCTTCGACCGGGTCCTGGTCGACGTGCCCTGCACCGGACTCGGCGCCCTGCGCCGGCGGCCCGAGGCACGGTGGCGGCGCCGCCCCGAGGACCTGGACGGGTTCGGCCCGCTCCAGCGCGGCCTGCTGAAGAGCGCGCTGGAGGCCGTACGGGTCGGGGGAGTCGTCGGCTACGCCACCTGCTCTCCCCACCTCGCCGAGACCCGGGCCGTCGTCGACGACCTGCTCAAACAGCACCCGGAGACCGAACTCCTGGACGCCCGGCCCCTGTTGCCGGGCGTGCCGGACCTCGGCGAGGGTCCGGACGTACAGCTGTGGCCGCATCTGCACGGGACCGACGCCATGTATCTGGCGCTCATTCGGAGGACTGGCTGACCTTCGCGCCGACCGCCTCCGCGGCGGAAGTCTCCCCGTCCGCGTGCGCCAGGTGGTGCGGCCACCACACCTTCTTACCCACGTCCAGGAAGAGCGACGTCACCAGCACGGAGCGCACCACGAACGTGTCCAGCAGGACGCCGAGGGCGACCGCGAAGCCGATCTCCGCGAAGCCGACCATCGGCAGGGTGCCCAGCGCGGCGAAGGTGCCGGCGAGGACCAGTCCCGCGGACGTGATCACCGCGCCGGTCGCGGCGAGGCCCGTGACCACGCCGGGGCGGGTGCCCTGGCGGATGGCCTCCTCACGGATCCGGGTGGTCAGGAAGATGTTGTAGTCGATGCCGAGGGCCACCAGGAAGACGAAGACGAACAGCGGGAAGGCCACGTCCTCGCCCGCGTAGTCGAAGACATGACGGAAGGCGAGGGCGCTCAGGCCCAGTGCGCTCGCCAGCGACAGGCACACCGTCCCGATCAGCAGGAGCGGGGCGACGAGGGCGCGCAGCAGCACGCCGAGCACCAGCAGCACGACGGCCAGGACGAGCGGGATGACCAGGTAGTTGTCATGGGTCTGGGCGTTCTCCATGTCCAGCAGGGCGGCCGTACCGCCGCCGACCTTCGCGTCGGCGCCGGGCACGGCGTGCACCGCGTCCCGTACCCGCTGCACGGTCGCCTTGGCCGCGTCGCTGTCGGAGGGCGCGCGCATGGTCGCCTCGAACAGCACCTGCCCGTCGTGCTCGGGCGCGGTGCCCGGCGGTACGCCGATGCTCTGCGGCACGACCCCGCGGTCCGCGGCGACGGCACGGCCCACCGAGACGGCCTGGGCCTTGTTGGAGACGATCACGAGCGGGTCTCCGGTGCCCGCCGGGAAGTACCGCGCCGACACCTTCTGCCCCACGATCGAGTCGGGCGTGTGGGTGAAGGCGTCCGCGTTGGCGATGCCCGCCGCGCGCAGCTGCAACAGGCCCATGGACAGGACGACCAGTACCGCGGCGGTGATGGCCCAGACCATGCGGGGACGGTGGGCGAAACGGCGGCCCATGCGGGCCCAGACGCCGCGCTCGACCGGATCGGCCGAGCCCTCGTGCGGGATGGCGGGCCAGAAGATCCAGCGGCCGAAGACCAGCAGCAGGGCGGGGAAGAGCGTCAGCATGGCCAGCAGGGCGACCATCACGCCGATGGCCGCCACCGGGCCCAGGCCCCGGGTCGAGTTCATCTCGGCGACCAGAAGGACCAGCATGCTGAGCACCACCGTCGCCCCGGAGGCGAGCACCGCCGGGCCCGCCCGGTTCATGGCGAGCTCCATCGCCTCGTGCCGGTCCGTGTGCCGGCGCAGCTCCTCCCGGTAGCGGGCGACCAGTAGCAGCGCGTAGTCGGTGCCCGCGCCGAAGACGAGGACCGTCAGGATGCCGGCGCTCTGGCCGTTGACGGTCAGGCCGGCGTGTTTCGCCAGCACGTAGATCAGCGCCTGCGCCGTGAACAGGGCCACCACCACCCCGACCAGGGGCACGAACAAAAGGGTCGGGCTGCGGTACGTGAACAGCAGGATCACGATCACGATCACCATCGCGGAGAACAGCAGCGTCGAGTCGATGCCCTCGAAGGCCTTGGAGAAGTCGGCGGACGTGCCGCCGGGTCCGGTGATGTGCACCGCGAGCCCGCCGCCGCCCCTGCCGACCTGGTCGCGGATCGAGTCGACCGCGGGCGCGATGCGCTGCCAGCCCTGCGCGTCCATCGTGATCGGCACGTAGATCTGGGCGGCACGCGGGGCCGTCGTACGGTCGTAGACCGGGCCGCGGGTCTCGGCGCCGCGGATGCCGTGGTCGTGCAGGGTCCTGAGCTGCCGGGCGTCCTCGGCGATCTGACGCCGGTCCTGGACCGTCAGTCCGCTCGCGCGCGCGTAGACGACGACCGCGGGGATCTGCTCCGGCCTGAAGTGCTCGGAAGCGTTCAGGACCTGGGTGGACTCGGCGGAGCCGGGCAGCCAGGACTGGGCGTCGTTGTCCTGGGCGCTGTTGAGCTTGGAGCCGAACGGCGCCGCGATCACCAGGACCACCAGCCACAGGATCACGATCAGCCACTTGGAGCGCCGTCCGCAGACGAACCGGATGGTGTTCCGCTTCCATGCGTCCAGTTGCCTCATGGCGACCCCCGTGGACGTACGTGGTGCCGGTGAGCGGCCCAGCATGGCACGCCGCGCCCGCGCACAACATCCGATGAACGGCTTAGGTCTGGACCGGCGCGAACAAACGTGCCCGGACATGGCAGGCTTGGGTCATGGCCGCGCAGATCAACCCCAGCATCCTGTCCGCCGACTTCGCCCGCCTCGCGGACGAGGCCAAGGCGGTCGACGGAGCCGACTGGCTCCACGTAGACGTCATGGACAACCATTTCGTCCCGAACCTCACGCTCGGTGTGCCGGTCGTAGAGTCCCTGGCCCGTGCGACGGACACCCCGCTGGACTGCCATCTGATGATCGAGGCCCCCGATCGGTGGGCGCCCCAGTACGTCGAAGCGGGTGCCGGTTCCGTCACCTTCCACGTCGAGGCGGCCACCGCTCCGGTCCGGCTGGCCCGGGAGATCCGGGCCAAGGGCGCCCGTGCCTCCATGGCGCTGCGGCCCGCGACGCCCATCGAGCCGTACGAGGACCTGCTGCCGGAGCTCGACATGCTGCTGATCATGACGGTCGAGCCGGGCTTCGGCGGGCAGGCGTTCCTCGACATCATGCTCCCGAAGATCCGGCGCACCCGCGAGTTGATCAGCAAGCACGGCCTCGACCTGTGGCTCCAGGTCGACGGCGGGGTCTCGGAGTCCACCATCGAGCGCTGCGCGGACGCCGGCGCGGACGTCTTCGTGGCCGGTTCCGCGGTGTACGGGGCCGAGGACCCCTCCGCGGCGGTCCGTGCTCTGCGCGCGCAGGCGGAGGGAGCCACGGCCAAGGCGTCCTGGGCATGCAACCACTGAGCCACAGGTCGGTGAACAGACGTGAACGGCGCCCATCAGGGCGGATCAAGTACGCCGAATCTGCAAGGATGAACGGCGAGTCCAGAGTGTGAACAGAAGTGAGGAGATCGCCGTGTCGGGTATGTCGGCGGGCCGGTCAGCAGTGCGGATGGGACCCGCTGAGCTGGTGCAGGCGGCGGCCATGGCCCGCCGCTTCTACCTCGAGGGCAAGTCCAAGATCCAGATCGCGGAGGAGTTCGGCGTCAGCCGCTTCAAGGTGGCCCGGGTCCTGGAGACGGCCCTCGAACGGGATCTCGTGCGCATCGAGATCCGCGTCCCGGCCGAGCTGGACGCGGAGCGCTCGGACGCGCTGCGCGCCCGCTACGGCCTCAGGCACGCCGTCGTCGTCGAGTCCCCGGCCGAGGCCGAGGACTCACCCGACCCGGAGAACCTCGGTGAGGTGGCCGCCGACCTGCTCGGCGAACTCGTCAATGAGGGCGATGTGCTCGGCCTTGCCTGGGGCCGCTCCACCATCCACATGGCCGCGGCCCTGGACAAGCTGCCGCCGTGCACGGTGGTGCAGCTGACGGGCGTGTACGACGCCGGGACCGCCGAGCGCGGCTCGGTGGAGGCCGTACGCCGGGCCGCCCAGGTCTCCGGCGGCGACGCCCACCCGATCTACGCGCCGATGCTGCTGCCGGACGCGGCCACCGCGGCCGCGCTGCGCAACCAGACCGGGATCGCGCGGGCCTTCGAGTACTTCGACAAGGTCACCGTCGCCTGTGTCTCCATCGGCTCCTGGGAGCCCGGGATCTCCACGGTGCACGACATGCTCAGCGACGAGGAGCGCGCACACTACGCCTCCCTCGGTGTCGCCGCGGAGATGTCCGCGCACCTCTTCGACGCCGAGGGGCGCCGGGTCGGACGGGACCTGGGGGAGCGGTGCATCACCGTCAAGACGGACCAGCTGCGCCGTATCCCCGAGGTCGTCGCGATCGCGGGCGGGGCGCGCAAGGCCGCCGCGATCGACGCGGTGCTGAGGTCGGGGCTGGTCACCAGCCTGGTGACGGACACGTCGGCGGCGGACGTCCTGATGACGGCCGGCCCGACACCGCGCTCGGCGCTCAACCGGGCGGACCCGGACGGCCCGTGACAGACGGTCGCGAGGGGACGGGCCGTGGCAGCATCACCTCATGCTGCTCCGGTCCGTCCCCCGCTTGCTTCTGTGTCTGCTGGTCTTCGTGGCGGGCTGCTCCGCCACCGGTTCCGGGTCCGTGTCCGCACGGGCCGACGGCACAGCGACCGTCCGGGTCGCCCAACTCCCCGCCGAGGCACGGCAGACGCTCGCCCTCATCGACCGGGGCGGCCCCTTCCCCTACGCCCGTGACGGTGTCGTCTTCGGCAACTTCGAGGGACTGCTGCCCCAGCACGAGCGCGGCTACTACCACGAGTACACGGTGCCGACGCCCGGCTCGCGCGACCGCGGGGCCCGGCGCATCGTCACCGGGCAGGGCGGCGAGATCTACTACACCGACGATCACTACAAGTCGTTCAGGGCGGTACGCAGATGACACAGCTGACGGTCACGCTGGACCTCGACGGGGTCACGGACAAGGCGGGCCTGATGGACCGGTGCGCCCGGGACCTGCGGCTGCCGGAGTACTTCGGCCGCAACTGGGACGCGCTGGCCGACGTCCTCTCCGACCCGGGTGTGTGGCCCGAGGAGGCGGCCGACAAGGGGCTGCTGGTCGTCGTGCACAACTGGCGACCGTACGCCGAGGCCCGTCCGGACGAGTGGGACACCGCGCTCGACGTGTTCGCGCACGCCTCCGCCGCCACGGTGGCCCTCGCCCTTGGAGGTTCCTCCCAAGACGCCTCTGACCTGCCTGGATGATTCTCCCGGGCAGTGCATTCCGGTCGGCATGGGACAATGAAGTACGTGCTCTTCCCCCTGGCTGACCTGTCCGGGGGCCACCTCTGATCGACTGGGATGTGCAGCACGTGCGTTTCCTCAACGACATCCAGCCCCCCTACGACCTGACGTACGACGACGTCTTCATGGTCCCGAGCCGCAGCGCGGTCGGCTCACGGCAGGGTGTGGACCTCAGCTCCCCGGACGGCACGGGCACCACGATCCCGCTGGTCGTCGCCAACATGACCGCCATCGCCGGCCGTCGGATGGCCGAGACGATGGCCCGGCGCGGCGGACTGGTGGTCATCCCGCAGGACATCCCGATCGAGGTCGTCACCGAGGTCGTCTCCTGGGTGAAGAGCCGGCACCTCGTCCTGGACACCCCGATCGTCCTCACCCCGCACCAGACCGTCGCCGACGCCCTCGCCCTGCTGCCCAAGCGGGCGCACAACGCCGGGGTCGTCGTCGACGAGGGGCACCGTCCGGTCGGTGTGGTCACCGACCGGGACCTGACCGGGGTGGACCGCTTCACGCAGCTCGAGGTCGTGATGTCCAAGGACCTGGTGCTGCTCGACGCCGACATCGACCCGCGCGAGGCCTTCAACCGCCTCGACGGGGCCAACCGCCGCTACGCGCCCGCCGTCGACAAGGAGGGCCGCCTCGCCGGCATCCTCACCCGCAAGGGCGCCCTGCGCGCCACGCTGTACACGCCGGCCGTCGACGCGAACGGCAGGCTGCGCATCGCCGCCGCCGTCGGCATCAACGGCGATGTTGCGGGCAAGGCCAAGCAGTTGCTGGACGCGGGCGTCGACACGCTCGTCATCGACACCGCGCACGGCCACCAGGAGTCGATGATCGGCGCGATCAAGGTGGTACGGGCCCTGGACCCGCAGGTCCCGATCGCGGCCGGCAACATCGTCGCCGCGGAGGGCGTCAGGGATCTCGTCGAGGCCGGCGCCGACATCATCAAGGTCGGTGTCGGGCCCGGCGCCATGTGCACCACCCGCATGATGACCGGCGTCGGCCGGCCGCAGTTCTCCGCTGTCCTGGAGTGCGCCGCCGAGGCGAGGAAGTACGGCAAGCACGTGTGGGCCGACGGCGGTGTCCGGCACCCGCGTGACGTGGCGATGGCGCTGGCCGCCGGGGCGTCGAACGTCATGATCGGTTCGTGGTTCGCGGGTACCTACGAGTCCCCGGGCGATCTCCAGCAGGACGCGAAGGGGCGTCTCTACAAGGAGTCGTTCGGCATGGCATCGGCCCGCGCCGTCCGCAACCGCACCTCCGAGGAGTCGGCTTACGACCGGGCCCGCAAGGCGCTGTTCGAGGAGGGCATCTCCACCTCCCGGATGTTCCTCGACCCGGCCCGCCCCGGCGTCGAGGACCTGATCGACTCGATCATCGCGGGCGTCCGCTCCTCCTGCACCTACGCCGGCGCCGGCTCCCTGGAGGAGTTCGCCGAGAAGGCGGTCGTCGGCATCCAGAGCGCCGCCGGCTACGCCGAGGGCAAGCCGCTGCACGCCAGCTGGAGCTGAGCCAAGTCCGTTGTCCGGGGCCCCCGTTGAAAAGCGGGGGCAACGGGCGTGCGCGAGGCTCTACGGTCGGGGCATGGAGATCGCCGTGTGCCGGCCGGAGGACGTCGAGGTCCTGGAGCGCTTCATGCCGTCGACGCTCGTCGACGGCAGTCATGCCGCCCGCTTCGCACGACAGGAGGCGGGCGAGAGCAGCTATCTCCTCCCGTGGATCGACGGAACTCCGGTGGGACACGCGGAAGTTCGCTGGACCGGCGGCCGGGCGCCCGAGGTCCGGGCCGCGCATCCGGACTGCCCGGAGATCAACGGCCTGTCCGTGTGGCCCGAGTCGGTCCGGTCCCTGGGCGTCGGCACGTCACTCATCCACGCCGCCGAGGAACTGGCGCTGCGGCGCGGTCCCGGGCTCATGGGCCTCGGCGTGGGGGAGGGCAACGCCCGCGCGGCGGCGCTGTACGCGAGGCTCGGCCATCTGCCCACCATGGTCTACCTGGACCCCCGTGCGCAGGTGGACGCGGAGGGCATCCGGCAGGAGTACGCCGAGCGGTGCCGGTTCCTGGTCAAGAAGCAGCGCTGAAGGGGCCGTTGCGACGGGACATGCGGACCGGGCGCAACGAATGGGCACTCGCCCGCGATGAACGCAAGGAACTTGCGCGGGTACGCAAGGTTGCTGCATTTCGTCTGCGAAGGGGCTGCCCGTAGGGTCATGCGCTGTACGTGGCGTGGCGGGGACCCCGCTCGGTGGGTCCCCGCAGGCGCGGGGGCGCCGCCGGTCCCCGCCGCCCGAACCGCCGTGACGAAGGAGTCAGCGCGTGCTGGACCAAGGCGCACCCCCGCGAAAGCGCACCCCGTCGGCCTCACCGTCCCCGGGCCTCGGTGCGCGTCTCATGCGGCGCAAGCCGGTGGAACACCTGGTCGCGGAGGGCGGCCAGGGCGAGGGAGGGAGCCTGAGACGCTCCCTCGGGCTGTGGCAGCTGACCATGATCAGCATCGGTGCCACTCTCGGCACCGGCATCTTCGTGGTGCTGGGCGAAGCCGTCCCCAAGGCCGGTCCGGCCGTCACCCTGTCCTTCGTGATCGCCGGGCTCACCGCCCTCTTCTCGGCCCTCTCGTACGCCGAGCTGGCCGGCACCATCCCGGTCTCCGGCTCCTCGTACTCGTACGCATACGCAACGATGGGCGAGCTGATCGCCTGGATCTGCGGCTGGTGCCTGGTCCTCGAGTACGGCGTGTCCGTGGCCGCCGTCGCCGTTGGCTGGGGCGAGTACCTCAACGAACTGCTCGACGGGACGATCGGCGTCACGATCCCGGACGCCCTGTCGGCCCCGCCCGGAGACGGCGGTGTCTTCAACCTGCCCGCGCTGATCGTCGTCCTGCTGGCCATGGCGTTCCTGCTGGGCGGTGCCCGTGAGTCGGCCCGCGCCAACACCGTCATGGTGTGCGTGAAGATCGCCGCGCTGGTGCTGTTCTGCGCCATCGGCATCCAGGGCTTCCGGTCCGGGAACTACACGCACTTCATGCCGCTGGGCATGGCGGGCGTCAGCGCCGCCGGGGCCACGCTGTTCTTCTCCTACATCGGCTTCGACGCCGCCTCCACCGCCGGTGAGGAGGCCAAGGACGCCCAGCGCGACCTGCCCCGCGCCATCATGCTGTCGCTGGTCATCGTCACCGCGTTGTACGTGCTCGTCGCGGCCGTCGCCGTCGGTGCCAAGCCCTGGCGGCGATTCAACGACTCCGAGGCCGCGCTCGCCCAGATCATGCGCGAGGTCACCGGTCAGAGCTTCTGGGGCACCCTGCTCGCCGCCTGCGCGGTCATCGCCATCGCCAGCGTGGTGCTGACCGTCCTCTACGGCCAGACCCGCATCCTCTTCGCGATGTCCCGCGACGGACTCGTGCCCAAGGTCTTCGCCAGGGTCCATCCGAAGACCGGCGCCCCCCGCGCCAACACGGTGATCGTGTCGCTGTTCTGCGGCGTCCTGGCGGCCGCGATCCCCCTCGGCCAGCTCGCCGACGCCACCAGTATCGGCACGCTCTTCGCCTTCGCGCTGGTCAACATAGCCGTCGTCGTACTGCGCCGGACCCGCCCGGGGATGCACCGCACCTTCCGCGTCCCGCTCTCGCCGGTGCTGCCCGCACTCGGCTTCGGGTTCTGCGTCTGGATGATGGGCAGTCTGTCCAGCGTCACCTGGGTCGTCTTCGGTGTCTGGATGGCCGTCGGGCTCGTGGTCTACTTCGGGTACGGCCATCGCCGCTCCCGTCTGGCAACACCGGAAAGCTGATCCACTCACCGTGCTGAACGATCTCGACGAACGCATCGTGCACGCCCTCGCCGAGGACGCCCGCCGCTCCTACGCGGACATCGGGCAGATCGTGGGCCTCTCCGCCCCCGCCGTGAAGCGGCGGGTGGACCGGCTGCGGGCCACCGGCGCCATCACCGGTTTCACCGTCCGGGTGGACCCCTCGGCCCTGGGCTGGGAGACCGAGGGGTTCGTCGAGATCTACTGCCGGCACAACACCTCGCCGGAGACCATCCGGCGAGGTCTGGAGCGGTACCAGGAGGTCGTCGCCGCCTCCACCGTCACTGGCGACGCGGACGCCATCGTGCAGGTCTTCGCCTCCGACATGCGGCACTTCGAGCGTGTGCTGGAGCGGATCGCCGGGGAGCCGTTCGTGGAGCGCACCAAGTCCGTCCTGGTGCTGTCGCCGCTGTTGCGCCGCTTCTCGTCGGGCTCACCCGGGTAATTCGGGGGACGGATCCGCCCGGCCCGCCTACCATCGGTGACATGACCTGGCGACATTGATCCTCCACCGCCGGCGCCCGCCGGATCATCACGACGCTGTACGGCTACGCGTTCCTGGACGACTTCGTCCTGCTCTACCCGGTGTACGCGCTGCTGTTCAGCGACAGCGGTCTGTCCGTCTGGCAGATCTCCTCGCTCTTCGTCATCTGGTCGGTGACCGGAGTCGTCCTGGAGGTGCCCTCCGGCGCCTGGGCCGACGCGGTCTCCCGGCGCCTGCTGCTCGTCCTCGGTCCGCTGCTCACCGCCGTCGGCTTCGCCCTGTGGGTGCTCGTGCCCTCTTACTGGGCGTTCGCCCTCGGCTTCGTGCTGTGGGGCGCCCGGGGAGCCCTGGTCTCCGGCGCGCTGGAGGCGCTCGTCTACGAGGAGCTGCAGCGGCTCGGTGAGAGCGAGCGGTACGCGCGCGTCATGGGCCGGTCCCGTGCGGCGGGGCTGGTCGCGGTGATGGCCGCGATGGGCCTGGCCGGGCCGGTCCTCGCCTGGGGCGGCTTCGCGGCCGTGGGTGCGGCGAGCGTGCTGGCGTGCCTGGCGAGCGCCGTCGTGGGGAGCCGATTCCGGGAACACCGGGCGGCCGCGGAGGGCGAGGCGGAGAGCTGGTTCGCGACCCTCAGGAGCGGGCTGGCGGAGGTCCGTCGCGAGCGCTCGCTGCGCGGGGCCATCCTGCTCGTCCCGGTTGTGACCGCCGTGTGGGGAGCGCTGGACGAGTACACGCCTCTGTTGGTGCGCGAGACCGGTGTGTCCGAGGCGCGCGTGCCCTATCTGCTGCTTCTGATCTGGGCGGGCGCCACGGCCGGCAGCCTGCTCGCGGGGCGCTGCGAACGGTTGGGGAGGAGGGGGCTCGCCCTGCTGCTCGGGGGAGCGGCCTTCGCCCTCGGGGCGGGTGCCGCGGCCGGGACGCCGGTCGCCCTCGGCCTGGTGGCCCTCGCCTTCGGCGGCTTCCAGCTGGCGACCGTCCTCGCCGACGTCCGCCTCCAGCAGCGCATCGACGACACCGGCCGGGCCACCCTCACCTCGGTCGCCGGCCTCGGCACGGAACTGCTCACCGTCGCCGTGTACGCCGGATACGCGGCGACAGCCACCCGAACCGACCACGCCACGGCCTTCACCCTGTTCGCCCTGCCGTACCTGCTGACGGCCCTCGTCCTGACGATCCGCGCCCGCGAGCGATAGCACCGGGCGCGCAGCGAATGCCCGCCGGACCGCCCGAGAGCCTGGTACGCCCGGGACGAGGGCTTTTGGAACACCTGCGCCCAGGGGACGCCCATGACGTCGCGCGGTCGCCCGTCGGTCGGGCGACCCTGCTGTGGCGTCAGGGCCTCGCACCGGGTGTGCAAACGGATCGTCGTCGGACCGTCCGGGAGCCCGGTACGCCTGGGGCGGGGGCTTTCGCGTGGCATGTCGG
>NZ_JBEXXQ010000034.1:0-66282 GCF_040630525.1 Streptomyces sp. NPDC005799 | reverse complement strand
CCTCGCACCGGGTGTGCAAACGGATCGTCGTCGGACCGTCCGGGAGCCCGGTACGCCTGGGGCGGGGGCTTTCGCGTGGCATGTCGGGGGGACGGTCGGACGTCTTGGGCGGGGCGCCTGTGACGTCGCGCGGTCGCCCAGCAGTCGGGCGACCCTGTTGTGGCGACGGACCTTCGCACCGGCTGCGCAGCGAGTCGTCGTCGGACCGTCCGAGAGCCGAGTACGCCTGGGACGAGGGTTTTCGCGGCATGCCGGGAGCATGGTCGGACCTCTTCGGCCTGGTGCGCCCGTGACGTCGTGCGGTCGCCCAGCGGGGGGCGATCCTGCTCTGGCGTCAGGGCCTCGCACCGGGTGCGCAACGAATCGTCGCCTGGCCGCTGTCGTACGCAATGAAGCGCTCACCGGCGCGCAACGGCTTCTTCTTGCTGGTCGTGGCGCCGCGACCGTACCTTCTAGGTGGCCCCCAAAAGTATCCGCACCGGTGAGGAACCCGCATGCGCACCGCCCTGCTCCAGAGCTCCGGCCGTCCCGGATCCGTCGCCGAGAACCTCAAGGTCCTCGACGCGGCCGCGGGCCGTGCCGCCGCCGCGGGCGCCGGGCTGCTGGCCGCGCCGGAGATGTTCCTGACCGGCTACGCGATCGGCGACGACATCGCGCGCCTGGCCGAGCCGGCCGACGGCGAGTCCGCCGACGCGGTCGCGGAGATGGCCGCCCGGCACGGCATCGCGCTCGTCTACGGTTACCCGGAGCGGGACGGTGAGACCGTCCACAACTCCGCGCAGCTGATCACCGCCGACGGCACGCGGCTCGCGAACTACCGCAAGACCCACCTCTTCGGCCCCGCAGAGCGCGAGCACTTCACCCCCGGCGAGCAGTCGCTCGTCCAGGCCCGGCTCGGTGGCCTGACCGTGGGCCTGATGATCTGCTACGACGTCGAGTTCCCGGAGAACGCCCGCGCCCACGCCCTGGCCGGCACCGACCTGCTCGTCGTGCCGACGGCGAACATGCACCCCTTCCAGTTCGTCGCCGAGGCCATGGTCCCGGTGCGTGCCTGGGAGAACCAGATGTACGTCGCCTACGTCAACCGGGTCGGCCCGGAGGGCGAGTTCGAGTTCTTCGGACTTTCCGCCCTCGCCGGCCCCGACGGCATCGCCCGCACCCGCGCCGGCCGCGGCGAGGAACTGGTCGTCGCCGACGTCGACCCCGCCTTCCTCGCCGCCTCCCGCGAGGCCAACCCGTACCTGAAGGACCGCCGCCCCGGTCTGTACGGGTCCCTGGTCTGAAACAGCCCCAACGCCCTGTCTGTGCAAGGAGTCCGTACCCCATGACGTCCACCGTGCCCAACGCCGTCGAGCATGCGGACGAGCAGCAGCTGCCGCCGATCACCATGTTCGGCCCGGACTTCCCGTACGCCTACGACGACTTCCTCGCCCACCCGGCGGGCCTCGGCCAGATACCGGCGACCGCCCACGGCACCGAGGTCGCGGTCATCGGCGGCGGACTGTCGGGCATCGTGGCCGCGTACGAGCTGATGAAGATGGGCCTGAAGCCGGTCGTGTACGAGGCCGACCGGATCGGCGGACGGCTGCGGACCGTCGGCTTCGACGGCCAGGGCACCGAGGGCCTGACCGCCGAGATGGGCGCGATGCGCTTCCCGCCCTCCTCCACCGCCCTCCAGCACTACATCGACCTGGTGGGCCTGGAGACCCGTCCCTTCCCCAACCCCCTTGCCGAGGCGACCCCTTCGACCGTCGTCGACCTCAAGGGCGAGTCGCACTACGCCGAGAGCATCGACGACCTGCCGCAGGTCTACCGCGATGTCGCCGCCGCCTGGAACACGTGCCTCGAAGAGGGCGCCGACTTCTCCGACATGAACCGCGCCCTGCGCGAGCGGGACGTGCCGCGCATCCGTGAGATCTGGGCGCGGCTGGTCGAGAAGCTCGACAACCAGACCTTCTACGGCTTCCTCTGCGACTCCGAGGCCTTCAAGTCCTTCCGGCACCGGGAGATCTTCGGCCAGGTCGGCTTCGGCACGGGCGGCTGGGACACCGACTTCCCCAACTCCATCCTGGAGATCCTGCGGGTCGTCTACACCGAGGCCGACGACCACCACCGGGGCATCGTGGGCGGCTCCCAGCAGTTGCCGCTGCGCCTGTGGGAGCGCGAGCCGGAGAAGATCGTCCACTGGCCCTACGGCACCTCGCTGAAGTCCCTGCACGTGAACGGCGAGCCGCGCCCCGCCGTGACCCGGCTGCACCGCGCGGCCGGCAACCGGATCACGGTGACCGACGCGAACGGCGACATCCGCACCTACAAGGCGGCGATCTTCACCGCCCAGTCCTGGATGCTGCTGTCGAAGATCGCCTGCGACGACTCGCTCTTCCCGATCGACCACTGGACCGCCATCGAGCGCACCCACTACATGGAGTCCAGCAAGCTCTTCGTACCCGTGGACCGCCCGTTCTGGCTGGACCAGGACGAGGAGACCGGCCGGGACGTCATGTCGATGACACTCACCGACCGCATGACGCGCGGGACCTACCTCCTGGACGACGGTCCGGACAGGCCGGCGGTCATCTGTCTGTCGTACACCTGGTGCGACGACAGTCTGAAGTGGCTGCCGCTGTCCGCGAACGAGCGGATGGAGGTCATGCTCAAGTCGCTGAAGGAGATCTATCCGAAGGTCGACATCCGCAAGCACGTCATCGGCAACCCGGTGACCGTGTCCTGGGAGAACGAGCCTTATTTCATGGGCGCGTTCAAGGCCAACCTGCCGGGTCACTACCGCTATCAGCGGCGCCTGTTCACGCACTTCATGCAGGACCGGCTGCCCGAGGACAAGCGGGGCGTCTTCCTCGCCGGCGACGACATCTCGTGGACGGCCGGCTGGGCGGAGGGCGCCATCCAGACCGCGCTGAACGCGGTCTGGGGCGTCATGCACCATCTGGGCGGCGAGACCGACGCGGCCAACCCGGGACCGGGCGACGTGTACGACGAGATCGCGCCGGTCGAACTGCCGGAGGACTAGACACCGGCTGCGCGGATCCCCTCGTGGACCTCGGCGGCCAGGTCCTTGAGCTCCTCGGCGTCCCGGGCCGTGCCCTGGAACTCGAAGAACTCCGGGTGATCCGGCCCTCGTACCTCACCGGATCCGGACCCCGCACGGCCCGGCGCACGTGGATGATCTCGTCCAGGACCGGGCCGCGCTCCTCGAACGGTGTCACGCCGGCGGCCGCGTACGGGAAGGGGTTGTGCAGCGGGGTGACCAGGATGCTGGTGCCCGCTCGGCCCGCTCGGTCGCCGCGGCGGCGAGGGTCAGAGTCACCAGGGGGTCCTGGACCCCGCGGTACAAGTCGGGCCACGCCAGCCCCTCGATGCCGGACAGGCCCTGGGTGGCGGGCTCGGGGCACCTAATCCGGCAGTGGTGTCAGCAGCATGCGGCCGGCGAAGCCGACGGCGGTGTCCAGCCGTTCGGTGAACTCCTCGGCCACGTCCGGGAGCCGGCGTAGCGCCCACAGGGCCCGCGCGGCCGTCCAGGTGGCGTCCCGGGCGCGCTCCAGGCTCCAGGAGCCGAGCAGATGGGTCAGCGGGTCGGCGATCTGGAGCAGGTCGGGGCCCGGCATCAGATCCTCGCGGATGCGCTCCTCCAGGGAGACGAGGAGCTCGCCCACGCGGTCGAACTCGTCCTCCAGTTCGGCAGGTTCGCAGCCCAACGTACGACAACTGTCCACCACGGCGAGCGCCAGGTCGTGGCCGATGTGCGCGTTGATGCCCGCCAGCGCGAACTGCAGGGGACGTACGCCGGGATGGCGGCGGAACTGGAACAGGGGGCGCCAGCAGGCGGGCGGGCGGCGGTCGTCGGCCACGGCCTCCACGGCCGCGAGATAGCGCTCCGCGAACCGCACGTCCAGCGTGATCGCCGCCCGTGGGTCGGTGAAGCCGCCCAGGTCGATGTGCCGGTCGACGGACTCGGTGACGGCGAGGTAGACGCGGTTGAAGACGGCGAGGCCGTCCCGTTCGGGCAGCCTCGCGTCCAGGGCGCGCATACGGGAGACGACCGTGTCTACGGATGTGGTGAAGTGTTCCCATTGCGCCATGGGGGAAGGGTCCCAGTCCTAGGCTGACGGGAGCGCCGTCGGGCCCTGTGCTTCCCCGGAACGGGGGAACGCGCTCGCGGCGGGGGGAGGGAGGAGCGACGCCGTGTCAGGCTTGCGTGCCCGGCGCCTGGCGGCCCGCAGGGCCGAGCGCCGGCGTGCCGCCCGGCGGGGTGCCATGGTCGCCCTCGCGTATGTCGTGGTCGCCACCGGCACCGTGACCGGCATGATGTCCGCCTTCGACGACCGGCGGGGCGCGGGCACCGGGGCGGCGAAACCGGAGGTGACCGGATCGCCTGCGCCGGAGCAGGTGTCCGCGACACCGACGGTCGCCAAGTCGCCGTCTCCCGTGCGGAGTTCACCGAGGACCAGCAGTCCGGCGCCCATCAGGACGAAGACGAAGGAGAGCCCGCGACCGCCGACGGTGTCCGCCCGTCTCTACCTGCACCCCGACTCCGAGGTCCTCGACTGGGTCCGCGCTCACCCCGGCGACCCGCGCACCCCGCTCATCGAGTCCCGGATCGCCGACGAACCGGCGGCCGTGTGGTTCGCCGACCCCACACCCGCGACCATCGCCTCCCGCGTCCGCGCGGTCACCTCGGGAGCCGCCGCGCAGGACCGGGTGCCGGTCCTCGTGGCGTACGCGATACCCGACCGCGACTGCGGGGGCGCCTCCCAGGGCGGGGCGCCGGACCTCGCCGCCTACGACGTGTGGATCGACTCCTTCGCGACCGGTCTGGGCCGGGGCGAGGTCGTCGTCGTCCTGGAGCCCGACTCGATCGCCCAGTCCGACTGCCTCTCCGGAAGCGAACGCACCGCCCGCTTCGCCTCCTTGGCCCGCGCCGGCCGCGTCCTGAAGAACGCCGACCCGAAGGCCCGCGTGTACTACGACGCCGGGCACTCCGGCTGGAACCCGGCCGACAAACAGGCCGACCTGCTGAGACAGGCGGGCGCCGCCTCCCCCGACTCCTCCGACGGGATCTTCAGCAACGTCTCCAACTTCCGCACCACGGCCGACGAGATCGCCTACGACCGTACGGTCCTCGCCGACCTGGGCGGCCCCGCCGGCCTCGGTGCCGTCATCGACACCAGCCGCAACGGCAACGGCCCCCCGCCCGACGGACAGTGGTGCGACCCGGCGGGCCGCGGGATCGGGCGGGCGCCGACGCTCAGCACCGGCGAGGCGCGCATCGACGCCTATCTGTGGGTGAAGCTGCCAGGGGAGTCGGACGGGTGCAAGGGGGCGCCGGGGACGTTCAGTCCGTCGTACGCCTACGACTTGGCCTCGTCGTAGGAGGACGTGCCCTCGTCCAACAGCGGCTCCCGCGACTTGAGGTGGGGCGGGGCGAAGGCGCGCAGCGCGTGGTAGCCGGTGATGACGACGAGGGTGCCGAGGGCGATGCCGCTGAGGGAGAAGGTGTCGGTGAACTTCATCGTCACGTTGCCGACGCCGATGATGATGCCCGCCGCGGCCGGGACCAGGTTGAGCGGATTGCGCAGGTCCACCCGGGCGTTGGTCCAGATCTGCGCGCCGAGCAGGCCGATCATGCCGTACAGGATGACGGTGATGCCGCCGAGGACACCGCCCGGGATCGCGGCCACGACCGCTCCGAACTTCGGGCAGAGGCCGAACAGGAGGGCGAAGCCGGCCGCGGCCCAGTAGGCGGCGGTGGAGTAGACGCGGGTCGCGGCCATCACGCCGATGTTCTCGGAGTAGGTGGTGTTGGGCGGGCCGCCCACCGCGGTGGACAGCATGGAGCCGACGCCGTCGGCCGAGATCGCCGTGCCGAGCCGGTCGTCGAGCCGGTCGCCGGTCATCTCGCCGACCGCCTTGACGTGCCCGGCGTTCTCGGCGACCAGGGCGATCACGACCGGGAGCGCGACGAGGATCGCCGACCACTGGAAGGTGGGCCCGTGGAAGGACGGCAGGCCGATCCAGTCCGCCTTGCCGACGCCGGAGAGGTCCAGGCGCCAGTGGTCGGTGACCCTGCCGCTCGCGTCGATCGAGTGGATCTTCCCGAAGATCCGGTCGAAGGTCCAGGAGATCGCGTACCCGAAGAGCAGGCCGAGGAAGATCGCGATGCGTGAGAAGAAACCGCGCAGACAGACCACCGCCAGGCCGGTGAACAGCATGACCAGCAGGGCGGTCCACTGGTCCTGCGGCCAGTAGGTCGAGGCGGTCACCGGCGCCAGGTTGAAGCCGATCAGCATGACCACCGCACCCGTGACGATCGGCGGCATCGCGGCATGGATGATCCGCGCGCCGAAGCGCTGCACGGCGAGCCCCACCAGGAACAGCGCCAAGCCGACGACGAGGACCGCACCGGTGACGGTGGCGCTCGTGCCGCCCTGCGCGCGGATCACGGCCGCCACCCCCACGAACGACAGCGAGCAGCCCAGATAGCTGGGCACCCGGCCCCGCGTCGCCAGCAGGAAGATCACGGTGGCGACGCCCGACATCATGATCGCGAGGTTGGGGTCCAGGCCCATCAGCACCGGCGCCACGAAGGACGCGCCGAACATCGCGACCACGTGCTGGGCGCCGAGCCCGATGGTGCGCGGCCAGGAGAGCCGTTCGTCGGGCCGTACCACCGCTCCGGGCGCGGGCGTCCGCCCGTCTCCGTGCAGTTTCCAGCGCACGCCGAGGTCCATGGGGGGAATCGCTTTCTCTGTACATGAAGTTCTGTCCGGACCATTGTCACGGCTACCTCGGGGTTCTACGCTCGCACGGTCCTACTCATGAACTGTGTTCACATTTCTGACCGTCCGTTCGATGGATCGGAGTGCCAGATGAGTGGAAGATCCCGCGCGGCCGTTCTGCTCGCCGCCGTGGTGACCGTCGGAGCCGCCCTCGTCCCCTCCGCACACGCGAGCCCCAAGACCCCCGACACCGCCGTCCTCGACGGCGGCCGACTGCAGCAGACGAAAGCCCGCCTCGACCGCGGTGATCCCCAACTGCGCCGGGAACTGCGGACCTTGACGAGCCGCGCCGACACCTGGCTGAACCAGGGTCCATGGACGGTCGTCGACAAACCCAAGCCCGCCCCCGGCGGCGACGTCCACGACTACCTCAGCCAGGCCCCCTACTGGTGGCCCACCACGACCCCGACCGCCGACAATCCCTGGGGCTGCCCGTACGTTCAGCGGGACGGACAGCGCAACCCCGAGGTCGACAGCGGCACCGACCGCCAGGACGTCGAGAAGGTCTTCGACTCGACGTACGACCTCTCGCTCGCCTGGTACTACACCGGCAGGCGGGTGTACGCCGAGAAGGCCGCGCAGGTCCTGCGCACCTGGTTCCTGGATCCGGCCACCCGGATGAACCCGAACCTGAACCACGCCCAGTTCATCCCGTGCAAGTACGACGGACGCGCCATCGGCATCATCGACTTCTCGCAGTCGTACACCAGCGTCCTCGACGCCCAGGCCCTCCTGGCCACCGGGGCGCCGGGCTGGAGCGCCAAGGACCGCACCGCGATGGGCAAGTGGAACGCCGACTTCCTCGGCTGGCTGAAGAACAGCGCCTTCGGCGAGCAGGAGGGCGCCGCCGCCAACAACCACGGCACCTTCTACGACATGCAGCTCGCCGCCCTCGCGTATGCCACCGGCGACCGGGCGCTGGCCCGGAAGACCGTCCTGGACGCGCGCGCCAGACGCATCGATCCGCAGATCGCCGCCGACGGCAGCCAGCCGCAGGAGCTGACCCGCACCCGCAGCTGGCACTACTCGACCTTCGACCTGGTCGCCTACACCCGGCTCGCGGCGATCGGCCGGCACGTCGGCGTGAACCTGTGGGCCTATCACGGGCCGGACGGACAGGGCGTCCAGAAGGCCGTGGACTTCCTGCTGCCCACCGCGACCGGATCCGCCGCCTGGCCGTACCCGGAGCTGGAGTTCCACCGCTACGCGGCGAGCGACGTCGTGCACGCGGCGGCCGACGCGGGGGACAAGGCGGCCCAGAGGGCCGTCACGAAGCTGGAGACGCCCCCCGGCGGTGACCTCTGGGAGCTGCGTCCGGCAGCCGAGCAGCTGGACTCCATAGCGGGCTGACCAGGACCTTCCCGACCGGGGCTCCTGAGCGTCCGCTTAGGATGGAGTGTCCCCACCGCTTCACCCTTGACGCTCAGGAGCCCCACCCGTGACCGCCGAAGCCCCGATCGCCCCCGCCCTGTCCCACGGCCGGCTGATCCCCGTCACCGTCCACTTCGACGACCTCGACGCGCTCGGCCTCCTCCACAACGCCCGCTACCCGCTGATGGTGGAGCGCGCCTGGGCCGAGCTGTGGCAGGAGCACGGCATCCACTTCGCGGGCGACTGGACGGCGGCCGGCGACGCGTGCAACGCCGTCAGGGAGCTCCGCGTCGGCTACGAGGCCCCGGTCACCCGGCCCGGCACCTACGCCGTCCACCTCTGGTTGGAGCGGCTCGGCACCACCGGCCTGACCTACGGCTTCCGGTTCTGCTCCGAGGACGGCGCGGTCACCTACGCACAGGGCACCCGGGTCCTGGTCCGGCTGGACCCTCGGACGATGCGCCCCGCTCCGTGGAGCGACGCCTTCAGGGCCGCGGGTCGGGAACTGCTGCGCTCGGCGGACTGACCTTCGACAGGTTGCGCTCGCCGGTCCTGAGCACCCCGGCGAAGGCCGCGAGCCCGCCGGCCAGCACGGTCACCAGCACGAACGACACCACCAGGCTCGTCGCCTGCGCCACCCCACCGATCAGGCTGGGCGCGATCAGGCCCGAGGTGTAGGTGATGGTCGCGACGCCGGCGATCGCCTGACTCGGATTCGGGCCGCTGTGCCCGGCCGCCGCGAAGCACAGCGGTACGACGACGGCGATGCCCAGCCCGAGCAGCGCGAAGCCCCCCATCGCCACGACCGGTTCGCCCGCGACGACGATGAGCAGACCGCCGAGAACGGCCAGGACACCGCCGGCCCGGACGGTGCGCACCGCGCCGAAACGGTTGACCACCGCGTCGCCCACCAGCCGCGCCACCGCCATGGTGAGCATGAACCCGGTCGTGCACGCTGCTGCGAGCCCCGCCGAGGTGTCCAGCTGGTCGCGCAGGAACACCGCCGACCAGTCCAAGCTCGCGCCCTCCGCGAACACCGCGCAGAAGCCGACGGCACCGATGAGCAGGGCGGACCTGGGCGGCAGCGCGAACCTCGGCGGGGGCTCCTCGTCCTCGGCGGGCTGCAGGTCGAGCACCCAGGTACAGGCCAGCAGGCCGAGTGCGGTGAGGGTCACCGCGGCGAGCGCGAAGTGGACGCGGGCGTCCGCGCCGAGGTGCGCGGCGAGCGTGCCGCCCGCCGAACCGATCAGGGCGCCCGCACTCCACATGCCGTGCAGACCGGACATGATCGACTTGTTGAGACGCTGCTCGATCTCGACGCCCAGTGCGTTCATGGCGACGTCGGCCATGCCCGCGCTCGCACCGTAGACGAACATCGCCAGGCACAGGGTGAGCATGTTCGGGGCCAGCGCCGGCAGGATCAGGGACAGGGTCCACATCGCGATCAGCCCGCGCAGGGCCGTACGGCTGCCGAAGCGGTGGCTGATGCGGCCCGCCAGCGGCATGGCGCAGGACGCGCCGAACGCGGTGAAGGCGAGCGCGAAGCCCAGCTCGCCCGCGCTGAGGTGGGCGTGCTCCTGGACCCAGGGAACGCGGGTGGCGAACGAACCGGTGACGGCGCCGTGCACGGTGAACACGGCGGCCACGGCGTACCGGGCCCGCCTCACCTCGTGCCGGTCGTACACCACGTCACACATTCTCGGCCCTCCCGTCGCCGCTCCGTTCCCGCTCGCGCCCGATAAACTATCAGGAACCCTGCCTGATAAATAGGGGATTACTGGCCGCACGGGACCCCGGGCCTCGCGCCCGCCCGTCCCGCGATCTGGAAGGATCCCGGCATGCCCGCATCCCCGAGCACCGCCCGGGCCATCAACGACCGGCTCGCCCTGCGTCTGCTGCAGCAGGAAGGCCCGCTGACGGCGGCGCGGTTGAAGCAGCTGACCGGACTCTCCAGGCCGACGGTCGCCGACCTCGTCGAGCGCCTCACCGTGTCCGGGCTGATCACCGTGGTCGGCGAGGCGGGCGAGGTGCGGCGCGGGCCGAACGCGAAGCTGTACGGCATCGTCGCCGACCGCGCCCATCTGGTCGCGCTGGACGTCCGTACGGAGGGTGTCTCCGTGGTCGTGTCCGACCTGGTGGGGCGGGTGCTCGCGGAGGCGTCGATGCCGATCGGGGGCGACACGGGGACGGGGCCGGCGGTGGAGCGGACGGTCGCGCTGGTGGAGCGGGTGGCCAAGGAGGCGGGGGCGGACCGGCTGCACACGGTCGGGATCGGCGCGCCGGGTCTGATCGACCCCGCCACGGGGGAACTCCGTGACTCGACGGGCCTGCCGGAATGGCACCGCCAACTGGTCGCCGCCCTTCAGGAACGGCTCCCCGAGGCGCGCGTCAGCATCGAGAACGAGACCAACCTGGCGGCCCTGGCCGAACAGCGCGACGGCACCGCCCGGGACCGCGACACCTTCGTCCTGCTGTGGCTCAGCCACGGCACGGGCGCCGCCGTGGTCCTGGACGGAAAGCTGCGCCGGGGCGCCTCCGGAGGCACGGGCGAGATCGGCTTCCTGCCGGTCCCGGGAACGGCGGGACTGCCGTCGGCCACGGACTGCGAGGGCGGTTTCCATTCGCTGGCGGGGGCTGCGGCGATCGGCAGGCTGGCGGAGGAGTGGGGGATGCCGGTGCCCTCCGGCAGCGATGGTGACCGCTTCGGTGAGGGGACGAACGGGGCAACGGTGGCGGCGCTGGTACGGGGCGCCGCGGCGGCGGTGCGGGAAGGTGCCGGGGCTGACGGGGGTGGGGCGGTTGCTGGTTCTGGGGTGGTGGTGGGGCAGGCTGCGTCGTTCGTCGGCGGAGAGTCCGGCGGGGCTGATGCGGGTGGGGCGGTTGGTGGCTCTGGGGTGGTGGTGGGGGAGGCTGCGTCGTTCGTCGGCGGAGAGTCCGGCGGGGCTGATGCGGGTGGGGCGGTTGGTGGTTCTGGGGTGGTGGTGGGGGAGGCCGCGTGGTTGGCCGCTGGAGACTCAGATGGGGCTGACACAGGCAGGGCGGTTGCGGGTTCGGGTGCGGTGGCGGGGGAGGCTGCGTCGCCGGCCCCTGGCGGCTCGGGCGTGGCTGATGCAGACGGGGTGGTCGCCCCGCCGGGAGCGGAGGTGCCGGAGGCTGCGTCGTTTGCCACCGGAGTCTCAGGCGCTGCTGACGCGGGCGGGACGGCCGCTGCCGTTGGGCCGGCGGTGCCGGACGGGGTGACGCCTGCCATCGTCCCCGAGGCCGCCGACCGCTTCCTGGACGCCCTCGCCGACCGGCTGGCCATTGGTGTCGCCTCCGTCGTGGCGGTGCTCGATCCGGGGTGTGTCGTACTTGGCGGTGAGGTCGGACAGGCCGGGGGCGCGGAGCTCGCTGGGCGGGTGCAGGCGCGGGTCCGGCGGATGTCACCGCTGGCCACCGAGGTGCGGCCGAGTGTCCTGGGCGGCGCCGCCGTGCTGCGCGGTGCCCTGCTCACCGCACGGGACCACGCCCAGGACGAACTGTTCGCGCCGTCGGATCGGTGAGCGACGGCACGACGGCGAGCGGGACACCTCGGCCCCGCTGCGGTAACGGGCAGGCCTCCGCTCCGCTGAGGTGAGCGACGCTTCGGCCCTGCTGCGGCGAGCGTGTCGCCTGAGCCCCGCTGTGGTGAGTGGCATGCCTCGGCCTCACTACGGTGAGTGGGTCGCCTCGGCCTCGCTGTGGTGGGCGGGACGGCCTGGCCCGGCTGTGGTGAGTGGCATGCCTCGGCCTCACTGCGGTGAGTGGGTCGCCTCGGCCTCGCTGTGGTGGGCGGGACGGCCTGGCCCGGCTGTGGTGAGTGGCATGCCTCGGCTCCGCTGCGGTGAGCGGGTCGCCTCGGCCTCGCTGTGGTGGGCGGGACGACCTGGCCCCGCTGTGGTGAGTGGCATGCCTCGGCTCCGCTGCGGCGAGCCGGTCGCCTAAGTCCCACTGCGGTGAGCGGGACGCCCCGGCCCCGCTGCGGTGAGCGGCACGACTCAACCCCGCTGCCTCTCCAGGTACTCCTCGAACGTGCCCTTCCCGATGGCGTGTTCCGGCGCCAGATGGCCGCCGTCGCGGAACGCCCGATACGCCTTGCCCCACAGGGGGACGTTCAGCACCGCCCGCCTGCGCCCCGTCGCCTTCAGCCAGGCGCGGGCCAGCGAATCGAACGTGCGGATCTCGGGACCGCCCATGTCCGCGACGCGCCCCGCGGGCGCCGCCTGTGCCAACTCCGCCAGCCGCTCGGCGACTTCGGCCACCTCGACCGGCTGGTCCCGCACCCCGGCCGGCAGCAGCAGCACCGGCAGCTTCGCCAGCGCCCGGAACAACATCACCGGCAGATCGTGGAACTGCGTCGCGCGCAGCACCGTCCAGCCCAGCCCCGACTCCTCGATCGTCCTCTCCACCGCGAGCTTGGTCCGGTAGTACGGGAACGGCACCCGGTCGACGCCGACGATCGAGATGTAGAGCAGGTGTCGTACCCCGGCCCGCCGTGCCGCCGCGATCAGATGGGCGGCCGCCTTCTCGTCCCCACCAGTCTGCGTGGTCGCGCAGTGCACCACCGTGTCCACGCCCTCGACCGCCGCGTCCAGCCGGGCCCCGCCCTCGCGCAGATCGACGGCGTGGGGCGGGGTGCGCCGGCTGAGCACCCGTACCTCGTGCCCGTCCGCCCGCAGCCGCTCGGTGACGAGCCTGCCGAGGGTGCCCGTCCCACCGGTCACCAGAATCGTGGCCATGCTGTCCAACCCTTCCCGCGGCGGACGCCCCGGGGTGGAGCGCCCTTCGCCAGCTGAGACGAGGCAGCCCGCGCGAAATGTGACAGCCCCCTAGGAACGCGTGAGCTGACGCCTCACGAAGTCCAGCTTCTCCGGGTTCAGCACGATCCGCAGGTGGGCGATCAGACCGTCCCGCACCTCGAACGCGACCACGCCGGCGAGCGTGTCGCCCGCCCAGGCGGCCAGCCCGTACTCGCCGTTGATCTCGGTCGGCGTGAACTCCAGCCCCGCCGCGAACCGCTCGGCGCCGCCCACCGCGAGCCGGGCGACCTTGTCGCGCCCCTCGACCGGCCGCCGGGCCGCGCTGACCTTGCCGCCGCCGTCGCTGGACCAGGTGACGTCCGCCGTCAGCACCTTCTCCAGTCCGACCAGATCACCGTCCCGGGCCGCGGTGAGGAACGAGGTGACGAGTTCCGCCTGCCGCCCCGGCACCGGCTCGAACCGCGACCGGTCCTCGTCCACTCGCCGCACCGCCCGCCGGTACAGCTGACGGCAGTTGGCCTCGGTCAGGTCCAGCACGCCGGCGATCTCCCGGTGGCCGTACCCGAACGCCTCCCGCAGCACGTACACCGCCCGCTCGTTCGGCGTGAGCCGCTCCAGCAGGACCAGCATCGCCAGCGACACGGCCTCCCGCTGCTCCGCCGACTCCAGCGGGCCGAGCGTGCCGTCGGAGGTGATGACCGGCTCGGGCAGCCAGGTGCCGACATACCGCTCGCGCCGGGCCCGCGCCGAGGCCAGCCGGGTGAGGCAGAGGTTGGTGACGACCTTGGCGAGCCAGGCCGAAGGACGCTCGATGCCCGCGCGGTCAGCGCCGCTGAAGCGCAGATACGCGTCCTGCACCACGTCCTCCGCCTCGTCGGCCGAGCCCAGCATGCGGTAGGCAAGACCGAACAGCCGCGGGCGGTGCGGCTCGAAGTCGTCGGCGGTCGCGCTGCTCATGGCACCACCCTGCCAGAGCCCACCGACACCGCGGCTGAGAAGGCCCGGCGACGGGCAAGGGCCGTCGTCACCGCCGCCGGGCCCGTCCAATGGAGCCCTAAAGGACTAGACCAAAGGGTCCGGTAAACAGGCCGAGTTGAGAAGTACAGCGACACTCCTTGTGAGCCACCCCACACCGTTCGCCCGTATGGACGTCGATCGGGCGTGGCACACTGGCTCTGTACCAGAAGCAGCGCACTCCGGGGTCGGTGAAATTCCGAACCGGCGGTTACAGTCCGCGACCCGTCCGCTTCCAGCGGCCGGTTGACCAGGTGAAATTCCTGGACCGACGGTTAAAGTCCGGATGGGAGGCAGTGCGCGGCGGGCGGGCATTCGTGCGCGCCGCCGTATGCGCTCGTCCGTGTGGACGGGTCTGTCCGGCGTCGCCCCGGTGTTCTCGCTCGCTTATGTCGTCTTCGACAGCCCCGGAGTCCGTGCCCGAATGAGGCAGGAGGACCCGGGAAGTGTTCACCGGAATCGTCGAAGAGCTGGGTGAGATCACCGCCGTCGAGAACCTCGGTGACTCCTGTCGCTTCCGCGTGCGCGGCCCCGTCGTCACCGACGGCGCGAAACACGGGGACTCCATCGCCGTGAACGGCGTCTGCCTCACCGTCGTCGAGCACGAGGGCGACGAGTTCACCGCCGACGTCATGGCGGAGACCCTCGACCGCTCCAGCCTCGGCGCCATCGCCGTCGGCTCCCGCGTCAACCTCGAGCGCCCCACCGCCGTCGGCTCCCGCCTCGGCGGCCACATCGTGCAGGGCCACGTCGACGGCACCGGTCGGGTGCTGGAGCGCAAGCCGTCCGAGAACTGGGAGATCGTCAAGATCTCGCTGCCCGCGGACCTTTCGCGCTACGTCGTCGAGAAGGGCTCCATCACCGTCGACGGCATCAGCCTCACCGTCGTGGACGCCGGGCCCGACTACTTCACGATCAGCCTCATCCCCACCACCCTCGCCCTGACCACGCTCGGCCTCAAGCAGCCCGGTGACCCGGTCAACCTCGAGGTGGACGTGGTCGCCAAGTACGTCGAGCGCCTGCTCGCGAGCACGCAGGGAGCAGACCGGTGAACTGGCTGAACTCGCAGGCGTTCACCCTCCTCGGTCAGCACATCATCTGGTCGGACATGATCGGCAACATCCTCGGTCTGATCACCCTCGCCCTCGGCTGGCGGCGCTCCCTGCTGACCTGGCCGGTGCAGTTCCTCTCCGGCCTTGTCCTGTTCATCGCGTTCTACGGCCATCTCGCGGGCAGCGCCGGCAAGCAGGTCGTCGTCATGGTCGTCGCGCTGTACGGCTGGTGGCAGTGGAGCCGCACCAAGGGCAGGTCCGCCGACGGTCACATCACCCCGCGGTTCGCCACCTGGCGCGAACGCGGCGCGATGCTGGGCGCGGCAGCCGTCGGCACGGTCGTGGTCGCCCTGCTCTTCAAGGCCTACCCGTCCCTGTCCTGGGACCCCTGGCCGGACGCCTACATCTTCGTCGGCACGATCGTCGCCATGTACGCCCAGGCACGCGGCATGGTCGAGTTCTGGATCGCCTGGCTCCTCGTCGACCTCGTCGGCGTCCCCCTCAACTTCGCCAACGGCTACGCCTTCTCCGGCTTCGTCTACGTCATCTACGGCGCACTCGTCCTGTGGGGCATGCGCGACTGGTGGCTGCGTTCCCGCAACACACCGCAACCCGTCCTGGAAGGAGCGCCGGCATGACCGCCCACCCGTCTCCCACCACCGCCCCAAACGAGGCGCTACGCGCCGCCCCTTTGATCCCACCGATTCTCTACAGCACGGACGGCATCGAGGACTGGTCCCTCGACCCCGTCGAGCAGGCGATCGCCGACATCGCGGCAGGCCGCCCGATCGTGGTCGTCGACGACGAGGACCGCGAGAACGAGGGCGACCTCGTCATCGCCGCCGAGAAGGTCACCCCCGAGATCGTCGCCTTCATGATGAGCGAGTGCCGTGGCCTGATCTGCGCCCCCATGGAGGGCGAGGAACTGGACCGGCTGAAGCTCCCGCAGATGGTCGACGACAACACGGAGTCGATGAAGACCGCCTTCACGGTCTCCGTGGACGCCTCGGGCGCCCACGGCGTCACCACCGGGATCTCCGCCGCCGACCGCGCGACCACCCTCCAGTTGCTGGCGAGCGGTGACGCACAGCCCGCCGACTTCGTGCGCCCCGGCCACATCTTCCCGCTGCGCGCCCGGTCCGGCGGCGTCCTGACCCGCGACGGCCACACCGAGGCCGCCGTCGACCTCGCCCGCCTCGCGGGGCTGCGCCCGGCCGGCGCGATCGTCGAGATCGCCGGCGAGGACGGCCGGATGCTGCGCCTGCCCGAGCTGATCCCCTTCGCCCGCAAGCACGGCCTGACGATCATCTCCATCGAGGACCTGATCGCCTACCGCCGCAGCTCCGAGCCCACCGTCCGCCGCGAGGCCGAGACCCATCTGCCCACCGTGCACGGCGAGTTCAAGGCCTACGGCTACCGCTCCACCGTCGACGGCGTCGAGCACGTGGCCCTCGTCCACGGCGAGATCGGCGACGGCGAGGACGTCCTGGTCCGCGTCCACTCCGAGTGCCTGACCGGCGACATCTTCTCCTCCCTGCGCTGCGACTGCGGCCCCCAGCTGGGGGCCTCCCTGGAGCGCATCCAGACCGAGGGCAGGGGAGTGGTCGTCTATCTGCGCGGCCACGAGGGACGCGGCATCGGCCTGCTGTCCAAGCTGCGGGCGTACGAGCTCCAGGAGCGCGGCCGCGACACCCTCGACGCCAACCTGGAGCTCGGCCTGCCCGCCGACGCCCGGGACTACGGCGCGGGCGCGCAGATCCTCGAGGACCTCGGCGTGCGCAGTGTGCGCCTGATGACCAACAACCCCGACAAGACCGACGCGCTCGTCCGGCACGGGCTCAAGGTCGTCGGCCGGGAGCCGATGCCCGTACAGGCGGGCGAGCACAACCTCCGCTACCTGCGCACCAAGCGGGACCGGATGGGACACGACCTGCCCTGGCTGGACACCAACCCGGTGTCCACCTGCAGCAACCAGTAACCGCACCCCCAGCACATCCAGGAGACGAGAAACGTGAGCGGCAAGGGCGCACCGGAGCTGTCCGTACGCAATGTGGGTGACCTGCGGGTCGCCGTCATCGCGGCGCAGTGGCACGAAAAGGTGATGGACGGCCTGGTGGACGGCGCGCTGCGCGCCCTGCACGACCTCGGCATCGACGAGCCGACCCTGCTCAGGGTCCCCGGCAGCTGGGAACTCCCGGTGGTCGCCAAGGTCCTCGCCGGCCGCGGCTACGACGCGATCGTCGCCCTGGGTGTCGTCATCCGCGGCGGCACTCCGCACTTCGACTATGTGTGCCAGGGCGTCACCCAGGGCCTGACCCAGGTCTCCGTCGACACCGGCGTCCCGGTCGGCTTCGGTCTGCTGACGTGCGACAACGAGGAGCAGGCGCTGGACCGGGCCGGTCTGCCGGGCTCCAACGAGGACAAGGGGCACGAAGCGGTGACGGCGGCGGTGGCGACCGCGGCCACCCTCCGCTCAGTATCTGAACCGTGGCACTGAGGTAACCGGCCGTGGCGTAGTCTGACGCTCACCATGTCCAACAAGACGTTCGAGGAGCTCTTCACCGAGCTCCAGCACAAGGCCGCCCACGGCGATCCCGCCACTTCCCGCACCGCAGAATTGGTCGGCAAGGGCGTCCATGCCATCGGCAAGAAGGTCGTCGAGGAAGCCGCCGAGGTCTGGATGGCCGCCGAGTACGAGGGCAAGGAGGCGGCCGCCGAGGAGATCTCGCAGCTGCTGTACCACGTCCAGGTGATGATGGTCGCCCGCGGGATCTCCCTGGACGACGTCTACGCCCACCTGTGAGCCCCGCCTCGTTCCCACAAGAAACCCACGCGAAGGAAGCCGACCTCATGCTGCGCATCGCCGTCCCCAACAAGGGTTCCCTGTCAGGCCCTGCGGCGGAGATGCTGCATGAGGCCGGCTACCGGCAGCGCCGGGAGTCCAAGGAACTGCGCACCGTCGACCCGTCGAACGACGTCGAGTTCTTCTACCTCCGGCCCCGCGACATCGCGATCTACGTCTCCTCCGGTCAGCTGGACATCGGCATCACCGGCCGTGACCTGCTGATCGACTCCGGCGCCGAGGCCGAGGAGATCCTCCCGCTCGGCTTCGCCCGCTCCACCTTCCGCTTCGCCGCCAAGCCGGGGACGGCGAGCGGCGTCGAGGACCTCAAGGGCCGTACCGTCGCCACCTCCTACGAGGGCATCGTCGAGGGCCACCTCGCCGAGCACGGCGTCGACGCCTCCGTGGTCCACCTCGACGGCGCCGTCGAGACCGCCATCGAGCTGGGCGTCGCCGAGGTCATCGCCGACGTCGTCGAGACCGGCACCAGCCTGCGCAACGCGGGCCTGGAGGTCTTCGGCGAGCCGATCATGAAGTCCGAGGCCGTCGTCATCCGCCGCACCGGAGCCGACGGCGAGGAGCCCAAGGTGCAGCAGTTCCTGCGCCGGCTGCAGGGTGTCCTGGTGGCCCGGACGTACGTGATGATGGACTACGACTGCCGCGTCGAGCAGCTGGAGAAGGCCGTCGCCCTCACCCCGGGTCTGGAGTCGCCGACCATCTCGCCGTTGCACAACGAGGGCTGGGTCGCCGTGCGTGCCATGGTCCCGACCAAGGACGCCCAGCGGATCATGGACGACCTCTACGAGATCGGCGCCCGGGCCATCCTGACCACGGCCATCCACGCCTGCCGTCTCTGAGAGACCGTACGAGGACCGTACGAGATGTCTGATCTGCCCGCTCTCCCCGTCACCTTCCGGCCGGGCCGCACCCGGGCCGTCCTGCTCACCGGCGGCGTCGCGATCTTCGTGGTGATCACGACCGTCGCCATGCTCCTGGAGCAGCTCGGCCCCGGTGAACGGCTCAGCTTCATCCTCACCGGCGCGCTCCTCTTCGGTGTCCTGGCCATGCTCGCCCGGGTGAAGGTCGTCGCCGAGGAGTCCGGTGTCACCGTCGTCAACATCGTCAGCAGACGGCACCTGGAGTGGACAGAGATCCTCCATGTGAACCTGCGTCCCGGCGACCCCTGGGTCTTCCTCAACCTCAGCGACGGCACCAGCCTGCCCGCGCTCGGCATCCAGCCCGGTATCGCCAAGGAGCGTGCCATCGCCGACGCGCGTATGCTGCGCGCGCTCGCCGAGGCCCGCTCGACGAGGGATCTGCCGTAGAGACCCCTGTCTTGATTAATCTGTTGGCGGAGGCGTTTTCTCGCGCCTCCGCCGCCGACGTGCCCCACGGCCCCCAGCGGCCCCCTGCTACCCGAGGAGTGACTCCCTCCAGCGATGGACGGATCGTCCTGTAGTACCTGCGCCGCCCCCTCCCGACATACCGAGGCGGCGGCATCATGACCACCCCCCTGCTGCTCCTCGGAGCGGCCGTCCTGCTGATCCTCGCCAACGGCTTCTTCGTGGCCGCCGAGTTCGGGCTGGTCACGGTCGAGGCGACGGACGCCGAGAAGGCCGCCGCCGAGGGCGACAAACGCGCCCGCAGGGTCGCCGAGTCGCTGAAGGAGCTGTCCTTCCAGCTCTCCGGCACCCAGCTCGGCATCACCATCACCTCCCTGGTCGTCGGCATGCTCGCCGAACCGGCCCTGGCCGCACTGCTGCGCGGCCCCTTCACGGCCGTCGGCATCCCCGAGGGCGCCGTCTCCGGCATCGCGGTCGTCGTCGGCATGCTGCTGGCCTCCGCGGTGCAGATGGTGATCGGGGAGCTCGTGCCCAAGAACTGGGCGATCTCCAAGCCCATGCAGGTCGCCCGGTTCGTGGCCGGCCCGCAGCACGTCTTCGCACGTCTGTTCCGCCCGGTCATCGCCGCGCTGAACACCGTCGCCAACCGCCTCGTCCGCGCCCTGGGCGTCGAGCCCGCCGAGGAGCTGGCCTCCGCCCGCACACCGGGCGAGCTGGTCTCCCTGGCCCGGCACTCCGCGCAGGCCGGCGCCCTGGAACAGGACACCGCGGACCTCTTCGTGCGGACCCTGTCGCTCGCCGAGCTGACCGCGCAGCACGTGATGACCCCGCGGGTGAAGGTGAGCGCGCTGCAGTCCTCGGCCACCGCCGAGGACGTGGTCAATCTGACCCGCGCCACCGGCCTCTCTCGCTTCCCCGTCTACAAGGAGAAGATCGACGAAGTCGTCGGCATGGTCCACCTCAAGGACGCGCTGGCCGTCCCCGTGCACGACCGGCTGCGGACCCCCGTCGGCCGTATCGCCCGCCCGGCCCTGCTGGTCCCCGAGACCCTGCCGGTCCAGCCCCTGCTGGCGCAGCTGCGCAGCGAGCAGCCCATCGCGGTCGTCGTCGACGAGTACGGCGGCACGGCCGGGGTGGTGACCCTGGAGGACATCGTCGAGGAGATCGTCGGCGAGGTCCGCGACGAGCACGACGGGCAGGACGTGCCCGAACTCGCCGCCGCCCCGCCGGAGGACGGCAAGCCCGCCTGGGACGCCGACGGCAGCTGCCGGGTCGACATCCTGCAGCGCATAGGACTCGACGTGCCCGAGGGGCCGTACGAGACGGTCGCCGGCCTCGTCGCCGATCTGCTCGGCCGGATCCCGGCCGCCGGTGACAAGGCCGAACTGCCCGGCTGGCGGCTGACCGTGCGCCGGGTGGGCCACTACCGGGCCGAGCGCGTCCGGCTGGTCAGGACCGGGCCGGTCGTGGAGGTCGCCCGATGAGCGTGCTGCAACTCCTGTTCGCCGCCCTGCTGGTGCTCGCCAACGGCTTCTTCGTCGGCGCCGAGTTCGCCCTGGTCTCCGTCCGCCGCAGCCAGATCGAACCCCTCGGCACGGCCCGGGCCCGCCAGGTGCTCTACGGCCTCGAACGTCTGCCCCAGATGATGGCGGCGGCCCAGTTCGGCATCACCGTCTGCTCGCTGACCCTGGGCGCGGTGGCGGAACCCACGGTCGCGCACCTGCTGGAGCCGGTCTTCGAGTGGATCCACCTGCCCGACGGCA
Organism: Streptomyces sp. NPDC005799; assembly: GCF_040630525.1. Lineage (NCBI taxonomy): Bacteria > Bacillati > Actinomycetota > Actinomycetes > Kitasatosporales > Streptomycetaceae > Streptomyces > Streptomyces sp. NPDC005799. Next base: position 45,325 of record NZ_JBEXXQ010000034.1, on the reverse strand, counting down.
TGATCCACCCGCTGGGTTACGTCATCGCGCTGGCCGCGGTCGTCTTCTTCCACCTCGTCATCGGCGAGATGGTCCCGAAGAACCTGGCGATGGCCGCGCCCGAGAAGGCCGCCCTGTGGCTCAGCCCCGGGCTGGTCTACTTCGCCCGGGTCTGCAGGCCGATCACCGTGACCCTCGGCGCCTGCGCCCAGGGCATCCTGCGGCTCTTCCGGGTCGAGCCGAAGGACGAGGTCGAGGCGGTCTTCACCAGCGAACAGCTCAACCGCCTGGTGGAGGACTCCGGACTGGCGGGCCTGCTGGACCCCGAGGAGCAGGAACGCCTGGAGGACGCCCTGGAGCTGGGTTCCCGCCCGGTGACGGACGTACTGCTGGGGCGCGAGTCGTTGATCACGGTCAGCCCCTCGGTCACCCCCGGTGAGATCGTCCGGCTCACCGCCCGCACCGGCTACTCCCGCTTCCCGGTCGCCGCGGACAACGGCGCCTTCATGGGCTACCTGCACGTGAAGGACGTACTCGACCTGGAGGACTCCGAACGGGCGGTGCCGCAGCAGCTGTGGCGCCCGATGACGACCCTCCGTGCCGACCTGCCCCTGGACGACGCCCTCACGGTCATGCGCCGAGCGGCGACCCACCTCGCCCAGGTCGCGGACGGCTCGGGCAAGGTGCTGGGGCTGGTCGCCCTGGAGGACGTACTGGAGCTGCTGGTGGGCGAGGTCACGGACCCGGCGCACCGGGACACACGGGAGGTCCGGGTGACGGAGCCGCGGGGGAGCGGGGAGCCTGAGGAGGCGCTGGCGACCTGATCGGTGCGGGGGCCAGTGATATGTCACATGGCACTGGGATCCTGCGGCCCCCGCCCCGACAGCACCTCTCCGTACGCCTGCATCAAGTCGGGCAACCGCAACGTCGACAAGTCGTCCCGCGACAGCATCCCCGGGTAGGTCGACAGCCGCAGATCCCGGTACGCGCAGCTCTTCTCGTACAGGGTCCGCAGGAAGCGTCCGTTCCCCAGTTCGTCGATCCAGCCCTGGTCCACCACGTGCCCGGCGATCGAGCGCAGCTCGTCCAGGGCCTCCTCGTCCCACACGTCGCCGTTCTCCGCGGCCAGCACCTCGCCGATCGAGGTGAGTTCCAGCGGCCGGTAGGACGGGAAGTCGACGCGGGTCGTGAAGCGGGAGGACAGACCGGGGTTGGCGGCGAGCAGCCGGTCCATGCCCTCGGGGTAGCCGGCCAGTATCACCACCAGGTGGTCCCGGTTGTCCTCGGCCCGCTTCAGCAGCACCTGCAGCGCCTCGTCGCCGTAGGCGTCCCCCTTGCCGTAACCGGAGTTGGAGAGGGAGTAGGCCTCGTCCACGAAGAGCACCCCGCCGATCGCGGAGTCGATCAGCTCGTTGGCCTTCACGGCCGTCTGGCCCAGGTACTCACCCACCAGGTCGGCTCGCTGGGCCTCGACGAGGTGGTCGCCGCCGAGCAGGCCGAGGGCGTAGAAGACGCGGCCCAGGATGCGGGCGACCGTCGTCTTGCCGGTGCCGGAGGGGCCGGAGAAGACGAAGTGCCGTTTGGGCGGCTGGACCGGCAGCCCCTGCCCGGCCCGCAGCCGTGCCATGTTCAACTGCGCGGACAGCGCCTTGACCTGTCGTTTCACGGGCTCCAGGCCGACCATGCGCTCCAGCTCGGCGAGCGCCTCCTCGAGCAACGCCGGGTCGGTCGGACCGGCCGGCAGCGGCGAGCCGGCGACGCTCTTCTCGCGCACCGCCGGATCGATCACCGACGGCACCGGGCCGACGGGCGGGAGGTCGGGTTCGGGAAGCCGCAGGTCCCGTACCTCGGTGCCGAACAGCGGGTCGAGGGCGTCGGGGCCGTCCAGGACGTCCTGTGCGCCGGAGAGCGTGATCGCGGCGAGGTCGGCGGAGTCGTCGTACCCGTCCCCCTCGGCGATCGCCGCGAGCCGGGCCGAGGTGTCCATGAAGGCGGGGTCGACGCGGTGCACGGCCCGGTACAGGGGCAGCGCGGCGGCCGAACGGCCCGTGCCCTCGTGGGCCCGCGCCAGCCAGTACCGCAGCTCCTTGCGCTGCGGCTGCTCGCTGCGGCAGCGCATCAGCGCCGATGCGAGAAGCGGCTCGGCCTGGCCGTACATCTCCAGACGGACCCGGGCCATCCCGCCGAACAGGCCCGCCTCGATCCCGAGCAGCGGGTCGTCGATCAGGGGGTCGGTGTGGCGGACGAGCTGCTCCCAGTCCTTGACCAGGTAGGCGCGGCAGGCGTGCAGGAAGCGGACCTGGTGGTCGGTGTCGATGGGCGGCAGACCGGCCAGCGCCCGGTCCAGCTCGGGCACATGACGACCGTCCAGCCAGTGCGAGGCGTGCGCGAGCAGCAGGTCGCGCGGGCTCTCCAGCACCGGCTGCACCCACCAGCCCAGCCAGTACCAGGAGTTGAGGGAGCGGCGGTGCCGGGCGCGCTGCTCGCCGAAGCGGTCCCGGTGCCGGAACATCCGCAGCAGAGCGGTCGTCGTGTCGACGCGCAGCGCGTGCAGTCCGAGCCAGCCGTCGGCCATCCCGGGATCCATCCGCACCGCGGTCCGGAACTCCTCCTCCGCCTGCGGATACGCGCCCATGGTGTAGGCGTCCACGCCTCGCAGCCAGGCGAGGTCGGCCGGGGCCTCGGGGCCCTGCGTGCCGAAGTCCATCACGTCCCCCACAAACCGTGCCCCCGTCGGTTGACCGCCGGGTGGTCACCCGTCGGCCGCCTTGATCGAACCGCCGTACCGCTGACCGGAGTTGCGGTGCGCGCACAGCCGCTCGTAGGTCGCACCGAGGGCATGGTACCTGCGCCGGTGTCGCCCACCGAAGGGTGCCGCACACGAGGTTTGACGAGGTGGGAGCAGATGAGCCGGGGACCGGATGGTGACGGAGGGTGAGCGAAACGCACCACAGAGCGTCCGGAAAGGTGGGGGAGGGCAGAACGAAGCCCCCGATCACGGGGGAACAACCGGGGGCTTCGCGACAGTGGGCGGCTTCGCATGGCCGCACATTGAGAACGTAAGACCTGTACGGCCCCTCGGTCAAGCCGAGTTGAGGCACTCCGGGAAGTTCCCCGAGGCCCCGTCTTCACAAGTTCAGCACATTGCGGATGGTCCGTCACCCTGCGTGAGCGCCTGGTCCGGTCCAAGTCTCTTCCCTGGCCCCGGCAGTACCTCGTATCCCTTCTCGCACTGCTGTACCAGGGAGTTGGCGAACGGCCGGGAGGGATCCTCTGCGAAGTGCTGTCGTTCCGCCCGGACCCATCCGTCCCAGAACTCCCGTTGTTCCTCGCCGTCCCGCTGTCGCCCCCGCGTCCACGCCTCCTCGTGCGGCAGCTCCATCCACAGCAGATGTGCGAGATGGGGGCGGAGCGCGCGGCGGCCGGCGCCGACGCCTTCGACCAGCACCACGGGGGCGGTCGGCAGCGGCTGCGGTGGGCCGAAGCGGCGGGCGCGCCAGTCGTAGGGGGTGTAGTGGGCGGTCTCGCCGCGGCGGAACGGCTCGATCACCTGGGTCAGCAGGCGCCCGCTCCAGCCGAACAGCTCGTCGTGACTGGCGATGTCGTCGAGGTGCAGCACCGGTGCGTCGCCGAGGGCCCGGGCCAACTGGCCGGCGAACGTGGACTTCCCGGAACCCGCGTGTCCGTCGACCCCGACCAGGCGGACCGGACCGCAGGACGGGGGGAGACGGCGGAGCCGGTAGGCGAGGGAGTGGATGGCCGTTCCTTGGCTGCACGGAGGCGGGTGCGTTTCGGCCACAGTTTAGCCGGGGGCGGGATCGAGGCGGCGGAGCGTCGCAGGTCATGCCAGTGGTCCAGGCCAATATTGGTGGGCGCGCCGCGGGCCGAAGTGCTGGCCGTGGACCTCCTCGGCGGCCATAGTTGGCCCACGGCGGCGCCACAAGCCCGCGTCGCACGCGCGCAACGGACCCGTCCCGACTCGGACACCTGGGGGTCGTCCCACCCATGAGCAGAGCCGAACAGCCGTCCCGCAGAACCCTCCTGGCCGCCACGGTCGCCGCCGCGGTGGTGGGCCCCTCGCTCTCCGTCGGCGTGGCCCATGCCGACCCGGCCCGCCCCGTCGACTACCACGCCTGGACCTCGTACCCCGACTGGCGCGCCGGTGACGCCCTGGGCACCCGTGCCGTCGCCGGCACCCGTCCCGCAGTCGTGATCGCCGACCCGGCCGGCACCACCGAGTACACCGACCCGCACACCGGTACGACGGCGAGCTGGGAGTACGCGACCTGGACGTCCCCCGACCACACGCTCCGCGTTCCCGCCACCGAGGTGGTCGCCTCCTGGAACGCGCACACCCCGGCGGGCACCTGGCTCCAGGTCGAGTTGCACGGCAGGTACTCCGACGGCACCGAGACACCCTGGTACGTGATGGGCCGCTGGGCCGCGGGCGACCAGGACATCAAGCGGACCTCGGTGGACGGGCAGGCCGACGGCAAGAGCACGGTCTGGACCGACACCTTCGCCGTCGACGACGCGACCACCGGCCTGCGTCTGGTCTCCTACCGGCTGCGCCTCACCCTCCACCGCAAGCCCGGCACCCGGCTCACCCCCACCGTCTGGCGGCTCGGCGCGATGGGCTCCGACGTCCCGGACCGCTTCACCGTCCCGGCCTCCACGCCGGGCCTGGCCAGGGAACTGACCGTCCCGCGCTACTCGCAGGAGATCCACAAGGGCCAGTACCCGCAGTACGACAACGGCGGCGAGGCCTGGTGCAGCCCCACCTCCTCGCAGATGATCATCGAGTACTGGGGCGGCCGGCTCACCCCAGGGCAACTCGCCTGGGTGGACCCGGGCTACGCCGACCCGCAGGTCGACCACGCGGCCCGCTTCACCTACGACTACCAGTACGAGGGCTGCGGCAACTGGCCGTTCAACGCCGCCTACGCGGCCACCTACGAGAACCTGCAGGGCGTGGTCACCCGGCTCGGCTCGCTCACCGACGTGGAGACGCTGATCGCGGCCGGCATCCCGGCCATAACGTCCCAGTCCTTCCTCAAGGAGGAGCTCACCGGGGCGGGTTACGGCACCTCGGGGCATCTGATGACCGTCATCGGGTTCACCGCGGACGGCGACGTGATCGCCAACGACCCCGCCTCACCGAGCGACGAGGCGGTGCGACGGGTGTACCGGCGGCGCGAGTTCGAGAACATCTGGCTGCGCACCAAGCGGTACAACGCCTCCGGCAAGGTCGTCTCCGGCAGTGGCGGTGTCTGTTACCTGTACTTCCCCGCGTGTCCCAGTGCCCGGCAGCGCAAGGCGCTCGCGGCGGTCGGTGTGCGCTGAGCGGTCGGTCCCTCCGTGAAGGCCCCGGGGCGACCGGGGCCCTTGCGCTGTGACCAACGTCTCCGTCGCAAAAGCCGCTGCTGGTGGCAAGGTGGACACAACGACGGGGGAGTCCACCGCACGCCGAGCCCAGCGAGACACCATGACAGCACACTCAGTCACCGCCGCCCGCACGCGCACCGGCGGCCCCCGGGACGACGGCCCGAAGATCCTCGAGCATGTCATGGGCTGGACTCTGGTGGTGGTCGTCGCGATGCTCGTCGCCCAGTTCGGTCTGCTCTGACTCGAACTAACGGGCGTTGTTGTTCTGACATACTGCGGATGTCCCGCCCCCCGCCCGAGACCAGGGTCCGAATTGAAGATCAGCGAACAGAGCGATGCCGTCCGTCCACGGGCGCGCGGCACCGAGCGCTCACTGGCGCGCCGCGCCGAACTCATCGCCATCGGGCGGAAGTTGTTCGCCGACACGTCCTACGACGCACTCTCCATGGATGACATCGCCAAGCAGGCGCACGTCGCCAAGGGGCTGATCTACTACTACTTCCAGTCCAAGCGCGGCTACTACCTGGCGATCATCCACGACTCGGTCGCCGACCTGATCAACTTCGCGGGCGGCGAGGTGGACCGGGAACAGCTGGACCGGGTCCACCGCACCATGGAGGCCTATCTCCGCTGGGCCGAGCACAACCAGGCCGCCTACCGCACGATCGTCAGCGGCGGCGTCGGCTTCGACGCCGAGGTGCAGGCCATACGGGACGGGGTGCGCGAGGCGATCGTCGCGACCATCGCGGACGGGGCGTACGGCCGTACCGACATCGCGCCGCTGGCCCGGATGGGCCTGTTCGCCTGGGTGTGCAGTGTGGAGGGCGCGACCCTCGACTGGATCGACCGCCCCGCCCTGACCCGGGACCAGATGCGCGAACTGCTGGTCAAGACCCTCGGCGGCTCGATGCGTGCCATCGAGGAACTAGACCCCGCGTACCCGGCCCCGGCCCCGGCCCGACGGGACGGCTGAGCAAGGTCAGCCGATGGCCTTGATCAGCTCGCCGTTCGAGGTGTCGCCGCTGAGCTCCCAGAAGAAGGTGCCGCCCAGGCCCTGCTGGTTCTTGTAGGTCATCTTCGTCCCGATGGTCGAGGGCGTGTCGTAACTCCACCAGTTGTTGCCGCACTTGGCGTACGCGGTCCCGCCGACGGTCCCGGTCGCCGGGCACTTGGACTTGAGCACCTTGTAGTCGTCGATGCCCTGCTCGTACGTCCCCGCCGCGGGCCCGGTCGCCGTGCCGCCGGGCGCCGACTGCGTCACGCCGGTCCAGCCGCGGCCGTAGAAGCCGATGCCCAGCAGCAGCTTCGAGGCCGGGATGCCGAGGCCCTTGAGCTTGGCGATGGTCGCCGAGGTGTGGAAGCCGGCCTTGGGGATGCCGGAGTAGGAGTTCAGCGGTGAGTGCGGGGCCGTCGGACCGGTGGCGTCCCAGGCGCCGAAGTAGTCGTACGTCATCGGGTTGTACCAGTTGACGTACTGGGCCGCGCCGGCGTAGTCCGCCGCGTCGATCTTGCCGCCGCCGGTGGCGTCCGCGGTGATCGCCGCGGTGACCAGCGCACCGCTGCCGAACTTCGAGCGCAGCGCCGCCATCAGGTTCTTGAAGGCCTCCCGGCCGCTGGTGTCGCAGGTGTTTCCGCAGGCGTTCGGGTACTCCCAGTCGATGTCGATGCCGTCGAACAGGCCCGACCACTTCGAGTTCTTCACCAGGTCGTAGCAGGACTGGGCGAAGGCGGCAGGATTCCTCGCCGCCTCGCCGAAGCCGCTGGACCAGGTCCAGCCGCCGAAGGACCACAGGACCTTCAGCCCCGGGTGCTTCTTCTTCAGCTTCAGCAGCTGGTTGAAGTTGCCGCGCAGGGGCTGGTCCCAGGTGTCGGCGACGCCGTCCACCGACTCGGCGGCCGTGTAGGCGCGGTCGGTCGCGGCGTAGGAGTCGCCCATGGCGCACTTGCCGCTGGTGACGTTGCCGAAGGCGTAGTTGATGTGGGTCAGCCTCGCCGCCGATCCGGACGTCTCGACGTTCTTGACGTAGTACTTGCGGTCGTAGGTGCCCCATTCGGTGAAGTAGCCGACAACCTTGGAGCCGGCCGCTTCCTGGGTGGACGGCTTCGCGGAGGCCGTGCTGGCGCCGGCCAGCAGACCGGCGCCGAGGACGGCGCAACACGCGGCGGAGACCAGCGCCCGGAAGGAGGCGCGGGGGCGGTGCGGAACGTGCATCGGGTGTCTCCTCGTGGGGGAGAGGGAACGCGCGCCGATTGGCATGAACGCGGTAAAGCGTTGGTCATGAACCTTAGGAGGACTAGACCAGTCGGGTCAATGGTGCGGACCAATACGAGGCGGGTTCGCGGGGAGCGGACGGCGCTTCGGGGCGGCGCGGGATATTCTTGAAGTAAGCGGTCGTTAACTGGTGACGGGATGTCCCCGATCGGGCATACTCACAGCGCACAGCCGCTGGTCAGCAGCTTCCGAGACCCGGAGGCGCGAGCACCGGCAGGCCGCGAGCAGGACCCGGCGGAGCCGCCCCCACCCAGGGCGCACGCCGCCGATGTGCCCGAAACAGGGAGGAGAGCGTCGCCATGCCCGACCGCGCCCCGCAGCCGGTGGACCGTCAACTGCCCACGGACGAGGCCCGGGATCTGATCTCGCTCGTCCGGGACATCGCCCAGCGCGAGATCGCGCCGAAGGCGGCCGACGATGAGGACGTCGGACGCTTCCCCCGCGAGGTCTTCACGCTGCTGTCGAAGTCGGGACTGCTCGGACTGCCGTACGACTCCGAGCACGGCGGCGGCGACCAGCCGTACGAGGTCTACCTCCAGGTCCTGGAAGAGTTGGCAGCGGCCCGTCTCACCGTCGGCCTCGGCGTCAGCGTCCACACGCTCGCCTCCTACGCCCTCGCGGCCTACGGCACCAAGCAGCAGCAGGTCGAGCACCTGCCCGCGATGCTGGGCGGCGGCCTGCTGGGCGCCTACTGCCTGTCCGAGCCGTCGTCCGGCTCCGACGCCGCCTCCCTGCGCACCAAGGCGGTGCGCGACGGCGACCACTGGGTGATCGACGGGACCAAGGCCTGGATCACCCACGGCGGCATCGCCGACTTCTACACCGTCATGGCCCGCACCGGCGAGGACGGCCCGCGCGGGATCACCGCCTTCCTGGTGCCCGGCGACGCCGAGGGGCTCAGCGGCGCGGCGCCCGAGAAGAAGATGGGCCTCAAGGGCTCACCCACCGCCCAGGTCCACTTCGACGGGGTGCGGGTCCCCGACGAGCGGCGCATCGGCGAGGAGGGGCAGGGCTTCGCGATCGCCCTGGCCTCCCTCGACTCCGGCCGGCTCGGCATCGCGGCCTGCGCCATCGGACTCGCCCAGGCGGCGCTCGACGAGGCGGTCGCCTATGCCACCGGACGACAGCAGTTCGGGCGGCCCATCGCCGACTTCCAGGGGCTGCGGTTCATGCTCGCCGACATGGCCACCCAGATCGAGGCGGGCCGCGCCCTGTACCTGTCGGCGGCGCGGCTGCGCGACGCGGGCCGGCCGTTCGCCAAGCAGGCGGCCATGGCCAAGCTGCACTGCACCGACACCGCGATGAAGGTCACCACCGACGCCGTGCAGGTCCTCGGCGGATACGGCTACACCGCGGACTTCCCGGTCGAGCGCCATATGCGCGAGGCCAAGGTGCTGCAGATCGTCGAGGGCACCAACCAGATCCAGCGCATGGTCATCGCCCGTCATCTTGCGGGTCCGGAGACCCGCTGAACTGCCCTGGCAGCACCTGCGGGGCCGCCAGCCTGACCCACTCCGGGTCATGGCGGCCCGGCAGGGTGCGGCCCCGGTCGGCCCAGGTGCGCATCAGATCACGGTAGATCGGCGGGTCTGGGACGGGCGGCGCCGGGGGAACCGTTCCTGCGGGCGGCGGGACGAAGATACGGCGCTGACGCCCGGTCGCTGAATAGGTGGGGGTCATACCAGGGCAACGCGGCAACGGACGGACAGGTCACCGATCCGTCGAATCGAGCGTGAGTTCGCGACCCGTCTCTGGTCACCGGCCGCTGTCTGACGTACCGTCAGCCACGCCGTCTCCAGGGAGGTTTGGCATGGCCGACGACCGTCCCGTGCCGCTCGACGAGTACCCCGTGCACCAGGTCCCCCTGTCCATGCGGCACGTGGCCACCGGGGACCGCAACGCCTACGACCGCTGCATCTTCCACGTCCTGGACCACGAGGGCCGCGCCCTGCTGATCGCCGGCCTCGGCGTGTACCCGAACGTCGGCGTGATCGACGCCTACGCGACCTTGCGGGTGGGGGACACGGTCCACGCGGTACGGGCGTCCGACGCGCTGGGCGAGGACCGGATGCGGCTCGCCGTCGGACCGCTGCGCATCGAGGTCGAGCAACCGCTGTGCAGGCTCCGGCTGTTCAGCGACGACGAGGCGTTGTCGTACGACCTCACCTGGACCGCCGACTTCCCGGCCCTGTGGGAGCCCCACCACGTCCAGCGCCGCGGCGACCGGCTCACTCTCGAAGGGCGCCGGTTCGTGCAGGCGGGCAGCGTTGAGGGGGTGATCCGGGCGGCCGGCGAGGAGTTCCGGGTCAGCGCCGCCCGTTGGACCGGCACCCGGGACCGCAGTTGGGGAGTGCGGCCCATACCGGGGGAGGAGGGCGGCCGGTTCGCCGAGGAGCGGCCGACCGAGGGGTTCCACTGGTTGTGGTGTCCGGTCCGCTTCGAGGACCGGTTCCTGATGGTGATCGTCCAGGAGGACGCCGACGGCCACCGCTCCCTCAACGACGCCACCCTCGTCCGCCCCGGCCACCGCGACCGCCAACTCGGCTGGCCCCAGCCCGAGATCACCTACCGCTCCGGCACCCGCCACCCCGAGCGCGCCGTCGTCCACCTCGGCGACCTCCGCAAGCCGCAGGAACTGGAGGCCGAGATCCTCACCTCGTCCCCGCTCGCGATCGGCGCCGGCTATCCGCCCGCCGACGACTGGCAGCACGGCACCTGGCAGGGCCGGGGCTGGACCGACCGGCGTACGTACGACCTGACAGAGCCTCACCCTCTCGCCGCGTACGGCGTCACCGACCACGCGGCGCGCTTCCGGCTCGACGGGCAGGTCGGCTACGGCGTCTTCGAGCACGGCTCGTTCGGGCGGCACGACCCGAGCGGCTTCGCGGACTTCACCTCGGTCGCACCGTAAGGGGGTTCACGACATGGCCACGGCACCCCGCCCCCGCACCACCACCCGGGACCCGGAGGAGCTCGCCCGTCGCCTCACCGCCTGGCTGGGTACCCGGCTGCCCGGCGCCAAGGCGGTCGGCGTCAGCGTCCCCGAGTCCAACGGACTCTCCAGCGAGACCCTGCTCTTCGACATCGAGCACCCCCGGCCGCCGGTTGTCTCCTGCGCGTTGAGGCTGGCGGCGGACCCGGCGGCGTACACCGTCTTCCCGGTGTACGACATGCCGCGCCAGTACCGCACCATGCGCGTCGTGGCCGAGCACACCGACCTGCCCGTGCCGAAGGTGCTTTGGCTGGAGGAGGACCCGGGGCCGCTCGGGGCGCCGTTCTTCGTGATGGAGCGGGTCGCGGGGCGCGTGCCGCCGGACGTGATGCCGTACACCTACCAGGGCAACTGGCTGCACGCGGCGAGCGACGCCGAGCGCGAGCGGCTGGAGGCGGCCTCGATCGGACTCCTGGCCCGCCTGCACGACCAAGTGCCGCTGGAGGCAGCCGAGTTCCTCACCCTGCCCGGCGCTGGCGCTGGCGCTGGCGCTGGCGACGCGCTGCGCCGCCATGTCACCGCCCAACGCGCCTACTACGACTGGGTGGTGGACGGACACGCCCGCTCACCGCTGATCGAGGCCGCGTTCGACCGCCTCGAGGACCTCTGGCCCGACGATCCGGGCACGCCGGTCCTCAACTGGGGCGACGCGCGCATCGGGAACGTCGTCTACGACGCCTTCGAGCCCGTCGCCGTCCTCGACTGGGAGATGGCGGCCCTCGCCCCGCGCGAGGTCGACCTGGGCTGGACCGTCTACCTGCACCGCTTCTTCCAGGATCTGACGGTCGCCTTCGGCCAGCGCGGTCTGCCGGACTTCCTGCGCCGCGACCGCGTCGAGGCGCGCTACGCCGAACTCACCGGTCACACACCGCGCGACATGGACTTCCACACCCTGTACGCGGCGCTGCGGCACGCCATCGTGATGCTGCGCATCGCCTACCGGCAGGTGCACTTCGGCGAGGTGGCCGTCCCGGCGGATCCGGACACACTGATCCTGCACCACGGCAGCCTGCGTGCCATGGTGCAGGGCAGCTACTGGGATTGAGCGAGGCGGTTCAGGCGGCCTGACGGCGCATCACCGGCACGCGCATCGGGCGCGAGCCCGGGCCGCCGACGTGCGAGAACGGCTGCGTCCGCCAGTCGAGCCCCTGAGGGAGCGTCAACAAAAGGGCGGTGTCCTGCTCCTGGACCTCGGCGGAGTCGTCCGCGGAGCGGGCCTCGGCGGCCCTGCGACCCGTACCGGCGCAGACCGTCAGGCCGAACGGGTTCCACGGCGAGGCGCAGAGCGCGTGCTCAGGCAGGACCTCCTCGTCGGCGAGCAGGGCGATGGGCTGCGCGCAGTCCGGGCAGACCACCCGGTACATCTCGAAGGTGTCGTACGCGTCGAGTTCCTCATCGTCGTAGGCGTCGGGTTCGACGCTCTCCGGCTCGGGCTCGACGACCGAGTGGAGCCGCTTGGGCGCGGTGCGACCAGGGCGCTTGAGGCTCTGCATGGATAACTCCCCCTTGGGCTGGGGCCGTGAAGGCGCTGCGGCCTCGACCACAGCAAGCACTTCCCGTCCGCTCTCGGAGGTAATCACGAGAACATCACGGAGATGCCCCGGCGTATGTGGTGTTCGTCACATGCCGCTCGCAGGTGCCGCCGGCGGACCGTCTGTCGCCCGAACGGCTCACGGACCGCTCTCGCCCACATCACAAACCGGGTATGACCTGGGCTGCTCAGGTATCCGAGGAGATCACCCGCACTGTAGGTTCTGCCGCATGGAGGAGCTGGACCGTCAGATTGTGCAGCTGCTCGTCAAGGACGGGCGGATGAGCTACACAGACCTGGGCAAGGCCACGGGCCTGTCCACGTCGGCCGTGCACCAGCGGGTGCGGCGGCTGGAACAGCGTGGCGTCATCCGCGGCTATGCCGCGGTGGTCGACCCCGAGGCCGTCGGGCTGCCCATGACCGCTTTCATCTCGGTGAAACCCTTCGATCCCAGCGCGCCGGACGACATCGCGGAACGCCTCGCCGGCGTTCCCGAGATCGAGGCCTGCCACAGCGTCGCGGGCGACGAGAACTACATCCTCAAGGTCCGGGTGGCCACCCCCCACGAGCTGGAGGAGCTCCTGGCCCGGCTGCGCACGCTCGCGGGGGTCTCCACGCGGACGACGGTGGTTCTCTCGACGCCCTACGAGGCCCGCCCGCCGAGGATCTGACCGCACGGGCGCCGCCCCCGTGTGCAGGGGGCGCGCGGGGGCACGGGAGACTGTCCCCATGAGCGAGCGCAGCCCCGAGCCCAGCACCGTCCTCCTCCGCCGCGGCGAGGTCCACAGCCCCGCCGACCCCTTCGCGACCGCGATGGTCGTGGAGGCCGGACAGGTCGCCTGGGTCGGATCCGAAGGGGCCGCCGACGCCTTCGCGGACGGGGTCGACGACGTGGTCGATCTCGACGGTGCCCTCGTCACCCCCGCCTTCACCGACGCCCATGTGCACACCACCTCCACCGGGCTCGCGCTCACCGGCCTCGATCTGTCCGGCGCGCCCACGCTGGAGGCGGCCCTCGCTCTCGTACGGGAGTTTGCCGCAGGTCGGCTCGAGGACCGCGTCCTGCTCGGGCACGGCTGGGACGCCTCCCGGTGGCCCGGTGGACGGCCGCCGACGCGGGCGGAGCTGGACGAGGCCACCGGCGGACGTCCTCTGTATCTGAGCCGGATCGACGTCCACTCGGCGGTGGTGACCACGGCCCTGCTGGACATGGTCCCCGGGTTCGGCGCCCCCGACGGACCCCTCACCGCCGATGCCCACCACGCCGTCCGCGCGGCCGCGTTCGCAGCCGTGACGCCGCGGCAGCGCGCCGGGGCGCAGCGCGCGGCCCTCGCCCACGCGGCCTCCCTCGGCATCGGCTCGGTCCACGAGTGCGGTGGGCCCGAGATCTCCTCCGAGGGCGACTTCACCGGCCTGCTGCGGCTCGCCGCCGAGGAGCCGACCTCCCGGGTGGTCGGCTACTGGGCCGAACAGGACGTGGAGAAGGCCCGCGGGCTGGGGGCGGTCGGCGCGGCCGGAGACCTCTTCGTCGACGGCGCCCTCGGCTCCCACACCGCCTGTCTGCATCGGCCGTACACCGACGCCGACCACACGGGCGCCGCCTACCTGGACGCGGCCGCCGTCGCCGCCCATGTCGTCGCCTGCACCGAGGCCGGCCTCCAGGGGGGCTTCCACGCGATCGGCGACGCGGCCGTGACCGCCGTGGTCGACGGGGTCCGGGCCGCCGCCGAGAAGATGGGCCTCGCCCGGATCCGCGCCGCCCGGCACCGCGTCGAGCACGCCGAGATGCTGACGCCCGAGACGATCGCCGCCTTCGCCGAGCTCGGGCTGACCGCATCGGTGCAGCCCGCCTTCGATGCCCTGTGGGGCGGCGAGGACGGCCTCTACGCCCAGCGGCTGGGCGTAGAACGGGCCCGCACGCTCAATCCCTTCGCCGCCCTGCTGCGGGCCGGGGTGCCCCTCGCCTTCGGGTCCGACAGCCCGGTCACCCCGCTCGATCCGTGGGGCACGGTCCGCGCGGCCGCCTTCCACCGCACTCCGGAGCACCGCGTCTCGGTCCGCGCCGCCTTCACCGCCCACACGCGCGGCGGCTGGCGTGCGATCGGCCGTGACGACGCGGGCGTGCTCGTCCCGGGCGCGCCGGCCGACTACGCCGTATGGCGTACCGACGAACTGGTCGTGCAGGCCCCCGACGACCGGGTCGCGCGCTGGTCGACCGATCCCCGCTCCGGCACACCGGGCCTGCCCGATCTCACCCCGGGCCGTGACCTGCCCGTCTGTCTGCGCACGGTGGTCGGCGGGCGGACGGTCTTCGTACGGCCGGGCGAGTGATCTTCCCGGGGCGGCGCGGGTCCGAACGGGGCCCCGGGCCTCGGCGCGCGACCTGCGCCTCCGCCCGCTGACCAGGACGTTGATGGAATAGCCGCAGGTCAAACGGCTGTTGACAGGCGGCCGCACGGGGCCGATAGGTTCGGCCGAGTCCACCACCGGACGCCCTACCGGGGAACTTCCGCGCACTCGCCCGCGGCGCCGCTGGGTCAGGGACGGTGTGCCGCACCGGGGCACCGCCACTGGGAGCCAGGCTCAGCGCCCGCGACGCGGCGAGAGAACGTTCCGGCCGGTCGGGGAGGTGTGACCCGGGTGGGGCCCGGTCGTTCAGTAGACAACGGCTTCGGTCGATCCGCAGCCAGCGGGTCCCAGGTCGGCCCGAAGGGCGCCGGGCCCCCATCCGCAGCGTGTCACTGCCAGGCATGCGAGGACGCCACGGGGGCAAAAGGCCTGAAAGGGCGCTCTTACCCCACTCTTGCGGAATCGACACCACCATACGAACGTCCTGGCGCGTCTGCGCAGGCCGAGACCACTATGGTGGACGTCCTGCGTACGGACATGAAGGGGCAGCAGTGAACGACGGCGACGGAACCCTCGCGGCACAGGCCGGCAAGAGGCAGTTCGGCCCGCTCGGCACGGCCTTGGTGATCATCCCGACCTACAACGAGGCGGAGAACATCAAGAAGATCGTCGGCCG
The DNA here is from genome assembly GCF_040630525.1 of Streptomyces sp. NPDC005799. NCBI lineage: Bacteria > Bacillati > Actinomycetota > Actinomycetes > Kitasatosporales > Streptomycetaceae > Streptomyces > Streptomyces sp. NPDC005799. The sequence continues at coordinate 30,141 of NZ_JBEXXQ010000034.1, read as the reverse complement.
GGTCCGCAAGTCCGTTCCCGAGGCGCACGTCCTCGTGGCCGACGACAACAGCCCTGACGGCACCGGCAAGCTCGCCGACGAGCTGGCCGCCGAGGACGACCACGTCCACGTCATGCACCGCAAGGGCAAGGAGGGCCTGGGCGCCGCCTACCTCGCGGGCTTCCGCTGGGGCCTGGACAACGGCTACGGCGTTGTCGTCGAGATGGACGCCGACGGCTCCCACCAGCCCGAGGAACTGCCCCGTCTGCTCACCGCCCTCAAGAGCGCCGACCTGGTCCTCGGCTCCCGCTGGGTGCCCGGCGGCCGTGTGGTGAACTGGCCCAAGTCCCGCGAGTTCATCTCCCGAGGCGGCAGCCTGTACTCCCGCCTCGCCCTGGATCTGCCGCTGCGTGACATCACCGGCGGCTACCGCGCCTTCCGCCGCGAGACCCTCGAGGGCCTCGGCCTCGACCAGGTCGCCTCGCAGGGCTACTGCTTCCAGGTGGACCTCGCCCGGCGCGCGGTCAAGGCCGGCTACCACGTCGTCGAGGTCCCCATCACCTTCGTCGAGCGCGAACTCGGCGACTCCAAGATGAGCCGCGACATCCTCGTCGAGGCGCTGTGGCGGGTCACCGCGTGGGGCGCCTCGGAGCGGGTCGCCAGGGTCCGGGGCCGCGGGAAGAAGGCCTGATCGCCGCCGGTGTACGGTTCACAGGCCCGGCTGATCGTTCGTTTATCCCGCTCTGAGCCGGGGCCAGGCACACTGGACGCATGACGACTGGTGCTCCGACCCCCACGTATCCCGCCCGGCCCCGGCGCTCCCGGCTGCGTACCTTCCTGCCGCTCGGTGTCGCGGCCTGGCTGGTGCTGGAGATCTGGCTGCTGACCGTGGTGGCCGGGGCGTCGAGCGGGTTCGTGGTGTTCCTGCTGCTGCTCGCCGGGTTCGTGCTCGGCGGCGCGGTGATCAAGAAGGCGGGCCGGCGCGCCTTCCAGAACCTCAACGAGACGCTGCAGCGCGGCGGAACCCCGCAGCGCGGCGGTGGCAACGGTCTGCTGATGCTGGGCGGTCTGCTGCTCATGATCCCCGGCCTGATCTCGGACGCGGTCGGTCTGCTCCTGCTCGTTCCGCCGGTCCAGAAGGCCCTCAGCCGCAGCGCGGAGCGCACCTTCGACCGCAAGCTGCGCGAGGCGGCCACGGGCAGCTTCGGGGACGCCTTCCAGCAGGCCCGCATCCACCGCCCCGACGGCAAGGTCGTGCAGGGCGAGGTCGTGCGGGACGACGAGCCGCGCGGTGACGCCCCACAGGGGCCGCGTCCGCCGCTGACGCGCTGAGCGCTCCGCGGACGCACGACTGCGGGCGCCCTACGTGATGAACTCACGTAAGGCGCCCGCAGTCGTGTGTTTCGTTGTCGTACGCCCGGCCCTGGGAGGGACTAGGCCGACTTGCGGCTGTCCCGCGGATGGACGGCGATGTTCATCGCCCCCGAACGCAGAACGGCCAGGCGCTCCTCGAGGACCTCTTCGAGTTCCTCGCGGGTGCGCCGCTCCATCAGCATGTCCCAGTGCGTACGCGCGGGCTTGGCCTTCTTCTCTTCCGGGCCGTCGCCATCGACGAGGAGTGCCTGGGCCCCGCAGACCTTGCACTCCCACTCCGGCGGGATCTCCGCCTCGACCGAGAAGGGCATCTCGAAGCGGTGCCCCTTCTCGCATGCGTACTCCACGGCCTGGCGCGGGGCCAGGTCGATGCCGCGGTCCGTCTCGTAGCTGGTCACCACGAGGCGCGTGCCGCGAAGAGCTCGCTCACTCATGAATCGTGCCTCCCGGGCTTGTCGCCCACAGGACAGGTGTCGCTGTCGTCGTCATCCGGTCAACGTCCGGTCGGCGGTAAAGATTCCCGTTCCGAGTCCCGTTCCGGGTCATGCGTCGCCGTCGTAGCCGCCCCTTGTTGTACCCACCGTCGCCCGGTTTGTCACATCTGCTAGCAGATGTGACCCAGCGTTTCGTCATCTTTGACGCGCAGTAACGGTACGCCTGGCAGGCCAAACGCGTACACTACAGCCCTTTCGCCTCCGGCGCTAAATCCTCTCGGGAACCGGATTGCCCGCGTCGTTGATCGCCTGCCGCACCGGAACCCGCGCGAGCAGGGCGAATCCGATGACGAAGAAGACCACCAGCGAGATGATCGCGTCCCGATAACTTCCAGTCAGCTGGTAGGTGATCCCGAACAGAAGCGGGCCGAGCCAGCTCATACCCCGATCGCTCATCTCGTACGCCGAGAAGTACTCGGCCTCCTTGCCCGGCGGGACCAGATGGGAGAACAGGGAGCGGGACAGGGCCTGGCTGCCGCCGAGCACCAGGCCGATGCCGGCCGCCAGGACGAAGAACCACACCGGCGCACCGGCCGGCAGGAAGTAGCCGGCCGCCAGCGTTACCGTCCACGCCACCAGCGAGCCGAGGATGGTGCGCTTGGCCCCGTGGGTCCGCGCCAGCCGCCCCATCCCGAGCGCCCCCGCGACCGCCAGCACCTGGACCATCAGCACCGCCGTGATCAGCGTGGACTGGCTCAGGCCGAGTTCCTCGGAGCCGTAGACCGACGCCTGCGAGATCACGGTCTGGATGCCGTCGTTGTAGATGAGGTAGGCGAGCAGGAAGGAGAGCGTTAGGGGCTTGGCGCGCATGTCCCGGACGGTGGACGCGAGCTGCCGCCAGCCGTGGACGGCGGGTGCGGAGGCGGTCGTACGGCGGTCGCGCAGCCGCCTGAGCGGTACGAGGGTGAAGGCACCCCACCACAGGCCCGCGGAGGCCAGGCAGATGCGGACGGCCGTCGACTCGGTCAGGCCGAAGGAGTCGTGTGCCGTGAACAGCACCAGGTTGACGATCAGCATCGACGAACCGGCCGCGTAGCCGAAGGCCCAGCCGCGCGAGGAGACCCGGTCGCGGTCCTCGGGCGGGGCGATCTGCGGCAGATAGGAGTTGTAGACGACCATCGAGACCGCCACGGACGAGTTGGCGACGATCAGCAGCAGCCCGCCGAGCAGATAGCGGTCCCCGGACAGGAAGAACAGCCCGGTCGTGGCGGCCGCCCCCACGTAGGCGCAGGCGGCCAGCAGCGGCTTCTTGCGTCCCGTGCGGTCGGCGGCGGCGCCCACCAGCGGCATCACCAGGATCGACACGATCACGGACGCGGACACGCAGTACGCGAAGAACGACCCGGCCCGCACCGGGATCCCGAGCGGATGGACGTATCCGTCGGCGTCGGCCGCCGCCTTGGCGACCGAGGTCAGATAGGGGCCCAGGAACACGGTGAGCACGCTCGTCGAGTAGACGGAGCAGGCCCAGTCGTAGAAATACCAGCCGCGCTGCTCGCGCCGCAGGCCGATGGCTTCCGCCCGCACGGTGTCGGTGCTCACCCGTGCCCTCGCTTCCCCGCCGAAGGTGCCGTGCCAAGGGGGGCGGTGGTGCGGGGAGTGTCAGGTGTGGGGCACCCAGACGCCGCGGTCCTCCATGACCTTGCGCAACGTGTCGATGTGATCGGTCATGATGCCATCGACTCCCAGGTCCAGGAGCCGGTGCATCCGATCGGCCTCGTTGATGGTCCACACGTGCACCTGCAGCCCGCGCGCGTGGGCGGCGCGGACGAAGCGGTGGTCGACGACCTGGATGCCGGACTGTGCCTCGGGCACCTGGGCGGCGACGGCGGAGCGGCGCAGCGCGGCCGGCACACCCCAGGAGCGCAGCCGCAGATTGAGCACGCCCCGGGTGCCGTACGACGTCGCCAGGCGGGGCCCGGCCAGCCGCTGGGCGCGGATCACCCGGGCCTCGGAGAAGGAGCCGACACAGATGCGGTCCCAGGCGTTCGCGCGCTCGGCGAGCTCCAGGAAGGGGTGGAGGGAGGCCTCGGCCTTGAGGTCGACGTTCCAGCGCACCTCGGGGAAGGTCTCCAGCAGCTCCTCGAAGAGCGGCACCGGCTCCTTGCCCGCCACGCGCGCGTGGCTCACTTCCCTCCACGGCAGATCGGCTATGCGCCCGGCGCCGTCGGTCACCCGATCGAGGGTCGCGTCGTGGAAGGCGACCAGCCTGCCGTCCGCCGTGGTGTGCACATCGGTCTCGATGTACCGGTACCCCGTCTCCACCGCCCGCCGGAACTGCAGCACGGTGTTCTCCAGACCGTCCGCGGCCCCGCCCCGGTGGGCGAAGGCGATCGGGCCGGGATGGTCGAGATAGGGGTGGCGTATCCGCGAGGTCACCGTCGCAGTATCGCCCCCTCCGGTTGCCCCTCGGCAACGACCGTGCTGCCGCCGGATGCCGCGGGGACGTCGAACACCCGCAGGAAGAGCTGGGCGAGCGGACCGATGGAGAGCGCGTACAGGACCGTTCCCACGCCGACCGTGCCGCCCAGGGCGAATCCGGTGGCCACGACCGCCACCTCGATCCCCGTCCGCATCAGCCGGATCGACCGTCCGGTACGGCGGTGCAGCCCCGTCATCAGCCCGTCCCGCGGACCCGGCCCGAAGCGGGCCGAGATGTAGAGCCCGGTGGCGACACCGTTGAGCAGGACGGCGGCCACGAGGAGCGGGATCCGCACGAGCAGGGAGCGCACGTCGGGCGCGAGGTCGAGGGTGCCGTCCATGGCGAGCCCGACGACGAAGACGTTGGAGACCGTGCCGAGGCCCGGACGCTGACGCAGCGGGATCCACAGGAGCAGCACCGCCGCGCCCACGATGATCGACACGACGCCGATCGTCAGCCCGGTGAGCCGGGCCAGGCCCTGGTGCAGCACGCCCCAGGGCTCCAGCCCCAGGCCCGCCTCGACGAGCAGCGCGGAACTCACGCCGTACAGAACGAGTCCGGCGTAGAGCTGGATCAGCCGTCGCCCGAGACGGTGGCTGCTGGAACCGGGCTTCGCGGATCTCACGTCGTACCCCTGGTGGTCGTGGTGGCCTGGTGCATGTCACCCTGGGGCGTGGGTGGAAGTGTCATCCATGGCCAATTCGAGGAAGGTGGACTGATTCCCATGGCCCATTGGACGTCGGCGATGGGTGCCGCGCAGCTCGCTCGGCTGCTCAACTCCCAGCAGGACCGCCCCGCCGGCCCCGGCACCCGCCGCCCGCCCGCCTACCGGGCGCTGGCCGACGGCATCCGGCTGCTGGTGCTGGAGGGCCGCGTCCCGGTGGCCGCCCGTCTGCCCGCGGAGCGCGAACTGGCCCTCGCCCTGTCCGTGAGCCGTACGACGGTCGCCGCGGCCTACGAGGCGCTGCGCACCGAGGGCTTCCTGGAGTCGAGGCGTGGCGCGGGCAGCTGGACGGCCGTACCGGCGGGAAATCCGCTCCCCGCGCGCGGGCTGGAACCGCTGCCCCCCGAAGCTCTCGGCTCGATGATCGACCTGGGCTGCGCGGCGCTGCCCGCTCCCGAACCCTGGCTGACCCGGGCCGTGCAGGGCGCGCTGGAGGAACTGCCGCCGTACGCCCACACCCACGGCGACTATCCGGCGGGGCTCCCGGCCCTGCGCTCGATGATCGCCGACCGCTACTCCGCGCGCGGGATCCCGACGATGCCCGAGCAGATCATGGTCACCACGGGCGCGATGGGCGCCATCGACGCCATCTGCCATCTCTTCGCGGGCCGCGGCGAGCGCATCGCCGTCGAGTCGCCCTCGTACGCCAACATCCTGCAGCTGATGCGGGAGGCGGGGGCGCGGCTGGTGCCGGTCGCGATGGCCGAAGGGCTCGAGGGCTGGGATCTGGACCGCTGGCGTCAGGTGCTGCGCGACGCGGCACCGCGGCTCGCCTACATCGTCGCCGACTTCCACAACCCCACCGGCGCGCTCGCGGGCGAGGACCAGCGGCGGCAGCTCGTGGAGGCGGCCCGGTCGGCGGGAACGGTGCTGATCGCGGACGAGACGATGAGCGAGCTGTGGCTGGACGAGGACGTCGAGATGCCACGGCCGGTGTGCGCCTTCGACCCGGCCGGGTCCAGCGTCATCACCGTCGGCTCGGCCAGCAAGGCGTTCTGGGCGGGCATGCGCATCGGCTGGGTGCGCGCGGCACCCGATGTGATCCGCAGCCTGGTCGCCGCGCGTGCGTACGCGGATCTGGGAACGCCGGTGCTGGAGCAGCTGGCGGTCAACTGGCTGTTCAACACGGGAGGCTGGGCCGAGGCCGTCGACATCCGCCGGGAGCAGGCCCGGGAGAACCGGGACGCCCTGGTCGCGGCGGTACGGCGGGAGCTGCCGGACTGGGAGTTCGAAGTGCCCCGGGGCGGGCTGACGCTGTGGGTCCGCACGGGGGGTCTGTCCGGGTCCCGGTTGGCGGAGGCGGGGGAGCGGGTCGGCGTACGGGTCCCCTCCGGGCCGCGTTTCGGGGTCGACGGTGCCTTCGAGGGGTATGTGCGGCTGCCGTTCACCGTGGGCGGTGCGGTGGCCGACGAGGCGGCGGTGAGGCTGGCCGCCGCGGCGAAGCTGGTGGAGACGGGGGCGTCCGGGGGCGGGGAGACGCCGAGGACGTTCGTCGCGTAGCCGTGGTGGCCCGGGGCTGAGGCGGCGGGTCGCCGGCGCGGGCGAATGACATCCGCCCGCGCCGGCTTCGCCATGTCCCTAGGACGTCTCGGCCGCCACGGCCTTCGCGGCCGCCGGTTCCGTCTCGACCACCTCGGCCTCGATCCCGTCGGCCGCCATCCCCTCCGCGTCGGCGGGGGCGGTCCGCGGGGGCAGGAGGGCCAGCACCGCCTGACGGTCCGCGTCGCTGGTGGCGTCGTCGTAGGGGTCCGGAGTGGCGGGGACCTGGAGCCGGTGCACCGGTCCGGCGCCCAGACGCGCGTAGCCGCGGCCGGGCGGGACGTCGGCGACCGGCGTCGTGTGCGGCGGTGCCCCCAGCACCGCCTCCAGCTGCCCTGCCGTCGCCGGTCCGAGCACGACACGCGCGCGTGTGTGCTGCCGTACCGCGTCGGTCAGTGTGTCCTTGTTGTCGAACTGGTCGGCCACCACCACCGTGACGTTGGCGGCGCGGCCGTGCCGGAGCGGGACCTGGAGCAGGGCCTGCGGGTCCTTGCGGCCGTCCGCGGCGGCGAGGTGGGTGAAGGCCGTGGGGTGGTCCAGCAGGACCCACAGCGGGCGCTTGGTGTCCTCCGGCGGCGGGTGCCCGGCCTGACGGGCGCGGTTGGCCGCGATCAGGCGGCGCTCCGTCTCGGTGGCGGCCCATTCGAGGCTGGCCAGCGCCCCGGCCAGCCCGCACTCGACGGCGAGCACACCGTCCCGGCCGGTCAGGCACGCGTACTCGCCGGTGCCACCCCCGTCGACGATCACGACGTCACCGTGCTGCAGGGCCTGCAGGGCGACGGAGCGCAGCAGGGTCGAGGTGCCGCTGCCCGGCTGGCCCATCACCAGCAGGTGCGGCTCGGTGGAGCGGACGCCGGTGCGCCAGACGACCGGCGGGACGTCGCGCTGCTCCTCACCGTAGGTGAGGGGGAGCGTGCGCTGGACCTGGGAGGGGTCGGTGAAGCCGAGGACCGTCTCGCCCGGTGCCGTGACGAAGCGCTGGGCGCACAGGCCGGTGGGCAGCGGGGACAGGACGGTGACCGTGAGCTGGTTGCCCTCCTCGTCCCAGGCGAAGCGGTACTCGCGGCCGCGGCCCGACTTGGCGTGCAGCAGCTGCTCGATCCGCGCGCGGGCCTCGGGCTCGCCGTCCGGGAAGTAGGCGGGGTAGCGGATCACGAGCTCGGTGACCCGGCCGGACTCGTCGAACTCGTACGTCGGGAAGGCCTTCTCCCACGCGCCGCCGTGGGCGTAGAGGGGGGTGGGGTCCTCCGGGGTCGAGAAGTAGGGGACCAGGGCCTCGTAGAGCGACTTGAGGCGCTCCGTCTGCGACTCGTCGGGGCCGTCCGGAGCGGGCGGTTTGCGGTCGCGGCCCTGCCAGGCCGCCGCCGCCATCACGACGATGGCGGCGAGCAGCGGGCCGTACGGCACGAGCGCCACGACCAGGACCACCGACGCCACCAGGAACAGCAGCGGTCCGCGCTTGTCCTTGGGGGTCTCGGCCCATCTGCGCCGCCCGGCCCCCGCCAGCCGGCGCAGACCGCGCGTGATCGTGATCAGCGGATGGAGCACGTCGGTGGCGCTGTCGGCCGCCGTCCGGGCCAGCTCCCGGCTCTTGGCGATCTGCGCGCTGCCTGTGCTCAGGATGCGGGGGAGGGGGCGGCGGGCCACGGCTGTCTCCTGATGGTGCGTACGGACGGGACGGGCGGCGTCAGAACCTGATGCCGCCGAGCAGGCTGGCCAGGCTCTCGCCGCCGGCCTTGATGCTCGGGGCGATCGCCGTGCTCGCGAGGTAGAAGCCGAAGAGGGCCGAGATCAGCGCGTGCGACGCCTTCAGGCCGTCCTTGCGGAAGAAGAGGAAGACGACGATGCCGAGCAGGACCACACCTGAGATGGACAGGATCATTGGGATCTCCTGGTTCGTGGGGACAGTCACCATGAGTACTTCCAGGATCACAGAATGTATCCATACGATAAAAGGTGCAAATGGGTGAAATTCGTCGGATTTCCCCCGACCGGCCGAGCTCTTCCGGGCCGGTGAGCAGGACACTTGCGTCCGACCGGGTCTGTGCTGATCTTTACCTCCGGCGCATCGGGTCATGTGCGGCGCCAACCAGTACCCTTGCGATTCACCTGAACGGTTGTATGAGAGGCGGTCCGGCCGATGACTGAAGCCCCCGACCCCACGGTCGTGGAGCTGGCGACCAAGATCTTCGATCTGGCCCGGCAGGGGCGCACCGATGCGCTCGTGGCGTACGTCGACGCGGGTGTTCCGGCCAGCCTCACCAACGACCGGGGGGACTCGCTCGTGATGCTCGCCGCCTATCACGGTCACGCCGAGGCGGTCCGCGCGCTGCTCGACCGGGGCGCCCCCGCCGACGAGGTCAACGACCGGGGTCAGACCCCGCTCGCCGGCGCCGTCTTCAAGGGTGAGACGGACGTGATCAAGGTTCTTCTGGCGGGGGGCGCCGACCCCTCCCTGGGGACTCCGTCGGCCGTCGACACGGCCCGCATGTTCGGCAAGACAGATCTGCTCGAATTGTTCGGCGCACACTGATACGCACGTTCTGACCAGCGAAAACAAAGAAAACGGGGGAGGCGGTACAGGGCCGCCGAAATTTCGGTCGCGGCAGGTCGAAGTGCCGAGTCATCATGACGTCGTGATTCACGGACGCGATGGCCAGGCAGAGGTTGCCGCACCGCGCGGACCGTGATGCGGTCCGCACGGGCCACTGACGAGAGGCAGAGGAAGATGGTCTACAGCAAGCAGGAAACGGCGGGCGCCCCGACGTGTTGTCACGCGGCCAGGTGAAGCAGGACCCCCGGTTGCGTCGACGCTTGATGTGAGGCTGTTTCCCATGTTCGAACCGGTCATAGCGCCCAGCGGTACGCTGCTCGGCCTGCTCCAGCGGGGCCGCGGCGACGGCACCCTGCACGCGCTCACCGCCCCGCGCGCCGAGGCGCTCGCGGCCCTGAACCACTGCGTGCTGCGCGATCCCCGCCACGACTGGCAGGTGGAGAACCGCTCCCTTTACTACGCCCGTCTCTACCTCGACCTCAATGGCGAGCTGGACGAGATCGAGGCCCACCTCTTCGACGTCGAGGACGCCTTCGACACCGAGGAGTCCCGCACGGGCCTCGCCCTGGCCGTCCTCGGCCACCTGGCCTCCTACGGCCGTCTGGACGCCCTCGCGCTGCTGCGCAGGTACGCCGCGAGCGGCTCCAACTGGGCCTGGGCCCTGGACGAACTGGCGCTGCGCGACGACGACGCCGGCCTACGGGCCCTCGCCGCTCCCGTGCTCGCCCGCTTCCCCACCGACGCCGAGGGCGAGGCCGAGCTGGCCGTCGCCGTACGCGACGCTTTTGAGCCACGGCCCTGGCGGCTGTGGGCGGAGGACCCGCGCGAATCGATCGCCACACGCGTGCGTGCCGCCCAGGAGGCTGGCTGCTTCGACCGATGGCAACGCCAGATGCGACCGACCGGGCCCCGTCCGGGGTGGAGCGTCCAAGCGGTGTTCGAGTGGGCCCAGCAGGGCGTCGAGCGCGGTGCCGCGCTGCACGTCCCCGCCGCCCGCTGTCTCGTCGCGGTCGCCGGCCCCGAGGACCGGCCCGAGATCCTGCGGGCCGCCGTCGACGGCAGCGACGGAGCCCGCTGCACCGCGCTGCGCTACCTCGCCGACAGCAATGATCCAAGCGCCCTCGACCTGATCGAGGGCGCCGTGACCACCGGACCGACGGTCGTCGTGGAGGCCGCCGTCGACGCCTTCGAACGGATGCGCAGCATCGCCGCCGTCGACCGCGCGCGCGGCTGGGCCCACCGGCCCGACCCGCTGGGCGCCGCCGCCGGGCGCATGCTCGCCTGCCGGGGCGGCACCGAGGACAAGGACCTCGTCCTGGGGGCGCTGCGGGAGGCCGTACGGGGCGAGGGGCCCGACGCTCCGACCCTGTGGACCCTCGTGGACGGCACCGGACGGCTCGGCATCGTCTGCGCCGCTCCCGTCCTGCGCCACATCTACCGCGAGACCGCCTCCTCCCATCTGCGGGGCAGGGCCGCCCGCGCCCTCGCCGCCACCGACCCCTCCTTCCCCGCAGGCTTCGCCGTGGAATGCCTCTGGGACTGCGAGGAGTCCACCCGCGAGATCGCCGCCCGGCACGCCGAGACCGGCGACGCCAGGGTCGTGGAACAGCTCCGCAGGCTGGCCGCCGACCCGGCCGAGGAGGCCGAGGTCCAGACGGCCGTACGCAGCCGCATCGCCCCCGACGGACCCGCCGTGTGAGGAGGCACAGAAGTTCACCGGGCCCTCTCGGGGCCGGCAGGTGAACGACGGGTGACCCGCGGGTCAGACGGTCATGGACACGGTCTGACCTGCTTGGGTGTGCGAAGGAACGCTCACGGGACGTTCATCGTGCGCAAAGATCCACGTTGACGCGACCACGTCCAGCCCGGCGAGAACACGGGTATGCGTGTCGTCATCGTGACCGAATCCTTTCCCCCCGATGTGAACGGCGTGGCCCACTGCGCGCTCCAGACCGCCCGGCACCTCGTGGATCGCGGTCATTCCCCGCTCGTCGTCGCGCCGGCCCCGCCTCCCACCGCCGGCAAGCGGCCCGACGCCTCGGCGCCGTGCCCCGTCATCCGTGTCCCCTCCCTCCCGCTCCCGGGCTATCCCCAGGTCCGCGTGGCGCTGCCCAGCCGGCGCCTCGCCGCGGCGATCGTCGAGCACCGTGCCGACATCGTGCACCTGGCGAGCCCCTTCGTCCTCGGCGTCCGCGGCATGGCGGCCGCCGCCCGGGTCGGCGTCCCGGCCGTCGCCGTCTACCAGACGGACCTGGCCGGATACGCCCGCACCTACATGGGCGCCGGAGAGGCCGCCGCCTGGCGGCGCATCCGCTCCGTCCACTCGGCCGCCGACCTGACCCTGGCCCCCTCCAGCGCCTCCCTGCACGACCTCGAGACCCACGGTGTGCCCCGGGTCAAGCTCTGGCCGCGCGGCGTGGACACCGTCCGCTTCCGCCCGGACCTGCGCGACAACGCCCTGCGCCGCGAACTCGCCCCGAACGGGGAGCTGATCGTCGGCTACGTCGGCCGGCTCGCCCCCGAGAAGCACATCGAGCTGCTCGCCGGGGTCTGCGGACTGGACGGCGTGAAGGTCGTGATCGTCGGTGACGGCCCGAGCCGGCCAGGCCTGGAGGAGGTGCTGCCGGGCGCGGTCTTCCTGGGCCGCCGCACCGGCGACGACCTCGCCCGGATCTACGCGTCGCTGGACGTCTTCGCGCACACCGGGCCCTTCGAGACCTTCTGCCAGACGGTCCAGGAAGCCATGGCCAGCGGTGTCCCGGTGGTCGCCCCGGCCGTCGGCGGCCCCCTGGACCTCGTCGCCCACGACCGCACCGGGCTGCTGGTCCCGCCGCGCGACGCCGACGCCGTCCGGGAGGCCGTGCGCCTGCTGGCGGCGGACACGGAGCGCCGGATCGCCTTCGGCGCCACCGCGCGCGCCACCGTCGAGGGGCGCACCTGGGCCGCCGTCGGCGACCAGCTGATCGGTCACTACGGGGCGGTCCTCGGTGCCCGCCGGAAGACGGCGGTGGCGGCATGACCCCCCTGCGCATCGTGCGACTGGCCAACTTCGTGGCCCCCGCGTCCGGCGGTCTGCGCACCGCCCTGCGCGAGCTGGGCAAGGGCTACAAGGCCGCCGGACACGAACCCGTCCTCATCGTGCCGGGCGAGCGTGCCGACGACCGGGACACCGAGCAGGGCCGGGTCATCACCCTGCCCGGGCCGCTGCTGCCCGGCACCGGCGGCTACCGGGTCCTGACCGACAAGCGGCGCGTGACCCGGCTGCTGGAGGAGTTGGCCCCGGACCGCCTGGAGGTCTCCGACCGGACGACCCTGCGCTGGACCGGCAAGTGGGCGCGGCGGGCCCGGGTTCCCGCCGTGATGGTCTCCCACGAGACCGCCGACGGCGTGCTGCGTACCTGGGGACTGCCCGAGAACGCGGCCCGGCGCGCCGCCGACGCCCTCAACGTCCGTACGGCGCACACGTACGCGCGCGTGGTGTGCACCACCGAGTTCGCCGAGCGGGAGTTCGTACGGATCGGCGCCCGCAACGTCGTGCGCGCCCCGCTGGGCGTCGACCTGGTGGAGCGGCACCCCGCGCTGTACGACGCGGAACTGCGCGCCCGGTACGCGCGCGTGGACGAGACGCTGCTGGTCACCTGCACCCGGCTGTCCGTCGAGAAGCGGCCCGGCACCGCGCTGGACGCCCTCGAGGCGCTGCTGCGCCGCGGCAGGAAGGCCGTGCTGGTGGTGGCCGGGGACGGGCCGCTGCGGGCGCGACTCGAACTGAGGGCGCGCGAGCGCGGACTGCCGGTGACCTTCCTCGGGCACGTCTCCGACCGCGACGCGCTGGGCGCGCTGCAGGCCTCGGCCGACGTGTGCCTGGCTCCCGGGCCCGCCGAGACGTTCGGGCTGGCCGCGCTCGAGGCCATGGCCTGCGGCACGCCCGTGGTCGTGAGCACGTCGTCCGCGCTGCCCGAGGTCGTCGGCTCGGCGGGCGCCGTCGCGGCCGACCACGGGGAAGCCTTCGCCGACGCCGTCGACATGACGCTCGAACTCCCCGAGCGGGAGCGGCGGGAGGCGGCACGCGCGCGTGCGCAGTGCTTCGGCTGGAGCACCGCGGTGGACGCCTTCCTCGCCGCACACGACGCGACGGTGCCGGTGCGTCGCTTCGTGCCCGGGGGCGTGGGATGAGAGCGGTGCGTTTCGTCGCCCTCGGCGACTCGCTGACCGAGGGCGTGGGCGATCCCGTCGGCGAGGCGTGGCGCGGCTGGGCCGCGCTGCTCGCCTGCGGGCTGGCCGAGGAGCCCGTGGAGTTCACCAACCTGGCCGTCAGCGGCGCGCAGACCCGGGAGGTGCTGGAGGTGCAGACTCCGGCCGCTCTCGAGCTGAGGCCGGACGTCGTGTCCGTGGTCATCGGCGTCAACGACACGCTGCGCTGCACCTTCGACATCCATGCCGTCGCCGAGCGGCTGGACAAGGTGTACGCGGCCTTCACGGGGCAGGGGGCGACACTGCTGACGGCCTGTCTGCCCGACCCCGGCTCGATGCTCGGCCTGCCGGGTTCCCTCGCCCGTCCACTGGCCCGGCGGCAGCGGGCGGTGAACCGGGTGGTGCACGCCCTCTCCGACCGCTACGGCGCCGTCCATCTGCACGCGGCGGAGGAGGAGTGGATCACGGATCGCGCGATGTGGAGCGCGGACCGGCTGCACCCGGGGGAGCAGGGGCACCGGCAACTGGCCCTGCGCTTCCACGCCTTGCTGGCGGAGACGGACCGGGCGACGGGCATCGCCCCCTCGCCCGAACCGGAGTTCTCCGTACCGACCAGGTCGGCGAGCCTGCTGTGGCTGGCCACGGCGGGTACGGCCTGGGTCGCCCGCCGGTGCACCGACTTGTTGCCGCAGCTGCTGCGGCTGGCCGCGGACGAGATGCGGCACCGGGCCCGGGGGACGAGCGCGCGGCTGGACGTGCGCGCTGCCGCCGCGGTGTCGGCGGCGTTGGCCGCGGTGTCGATCTCGGAGCCGGATGCCGCCTGAACCGTGCCGGCCGGTGGTGCGCTGCGGGACCGTCGTGGCCGGCCAGCCCGCCTCCTCACGACGTCAACGCCGACCTACCGCCACGAAACGGACCGGGGTCCCCGGCGCCGCTTGGGCCGCGATCGGCAGGTCGCGTGTGCTGACCACCGCGATCACCGGGTAGCCCCCGGTCGTCGGATGGTCGGCCAGGAACACCACCGGCCTGCCGTCCGGAGGGACCTGGACCGCGCCCAGCACCATGCCCTCGCTGGGGAGTTCACCCGGGCGGGCCCGTTCCAGGGTGGGGCCCTCCGTGCGCAGGCCGATGCGGTTGCTGGCGGGGGAGACGCGGTAGGCGCGGGACGTGAAGGTGTCGAGTGCCTCGCGCGTGAACCAGTCGTCGCGCGGCCCCAGGGACACTCGCAGCACGAGTTCCGCCGGAGGCGCCGGTTGGGGAGCCACGTCCACGCGCGCGTGGACGCCACCGGGCACGCCCAGGGGCAGCACCGTGCCGTCCGTGAGCGGCGGCGGACCCAGCCCCGACAGGAGGTCCGTGGAACGGCTGCCCAGCACCGGCTCCACGGCGATGCCGCCGGAGACGGCCACGTAACCGCGCACTCCGGAGACGACGGTTCCGACCTCCAGCAGCGCACCCGCGGGCACGTGCACCGCAGTGCCCCACGCGGCCGGGCGGCCGTCCACGGTGACAGGGCAGGGGGCCCCGGCGACCGCCACGGTGACCGTCGAACGGGGGCGCAGGGCACAGCCGTTGACCGTGGTCTCCAGGACGGCCGCGGCCGGCGGGTTGCCGACCAGCCGGTTGGCCAGGGCCGCCGTGGGGGCGTCGAGCGCGCCGGAGCGGGGGACGCCGAGGTGGGCGTGTCCCGGACGGCCCTCGTCCTGGACGGTGGTCAGGGCCCCGGCCCGTACGACGACGAGCGCGCGGTCGGTCATGAGCCGGACACCGGGACGAAGCGGACACGCGTGCCTGGTGAGAGCAGCGCGGCCGGTACGCGCGCGTGGTCCCACAGGACGGTGTCCGTACTGCCGATCAGCTGCCAGCCGCCCGGTGACGACCGTGGGTACACGCCCGTGTACGGGCCCGCCAGAGCCACCGAGCCCGCCGGGACGGCCGTGCGCGGGGTGGTCCGGCGCGGGACGTCGTAGCGCCGCGGAAGACCGGTCAGATAGCCGAAGCCGGGGGCGAAACCGCAGAAGGCGACGCTGAACTCGGTGTCCGCGTGGATGCGGGCCGCCTTCCGTTCGGTGACGCCCCAGTGCGCGGCGACATCCGCGAGGTCGGGGCCGTCGTACCGCACCGGGATCTCGACGACCTCACGCGCGCGTGGGGGAGCGGCCGGGGCCTCGGTGGCGGTCAGTTCGGCGGCCAGGCGGGAGCGGTCGGTGAGGCCGTCGAGCAGGACCGTGCGGGCAGCGGGGACGATCTCGCGGACCGACAGCGTGCCCTCCGCGCGGCGGCGCAGCAGAGCCGCGTGCAGGGCCTGGGCCTCCTCGCCGGAGGTGACCTCGACGAGCAGGGCGTCGTCGCCCACGGGCAGCGCCCTCATGCGAAGGCCTCCACCCGGACGCCGGACTCCTGCAGGCGCTGCCGGACCAGCCGGGCCAGTTCCACCGCGCCCGGTGTGTCCCCGTGCACACACAGGGAACGAGCGCGTACGTCCACGCGCGTGCCGGAGTGCGAGGTCACCGATCCGTCGCGGGCCAGGCCCACCGAGCGCTCCACGACGGCCTCCGGATCGGTCACCACGGCACCGTTCCGACCGCGGGGGAGGAGTGTGCCCTCCGCGGTGTAGGCGCGGTCCGCGAACGCCTCGGTGACGGCCGGCAGACCCGCCTTGCCGGCGTACTCCAGCAGCCGGGAACCCGGCAGGCCGAGCACGGGCAGGGACGGGTCGGCGAGCCGTACGCCGTCCACCACCGCGCCGGCCTGTTCCTCGTCATGCACGACGCGGTTGTAGAGCGCGCCGTGCGGTTTGACGTACGACACGCGCGTGCCCGCCGCGCGCGCGAAGACCTCCAGGGCGCCGATCTGATAGGCGATCTCGGCCGTGAGCTCCGCGGGAGGCACGTCCATCGCGCGCCGCCCGAAGCCCGCGAGGTCCCGGTAGGAGACCTGGGCGCCGATCCGCACACCGCGCTCGGCGGCCAGCTCGCACACCCGCCGCATGGTGGCCGCGTCCCCGGCGTGGAAGCCGCAGGCCACGTTGGCGCTGGTGACCACGGACAGCAGCCGCTCGTCGTCGGTCAGCCGCCAGCGGCCGAAGCCCTCGCCGAGGTCGGCGTTCAGATCGATCGAGGCCATGGATCCTTCTCGTTCTCGTAGTTCTCGTAGTTCTCGCCGAGTGGACGCTCCGTCCCGTGGAGCGGGCGGTTCTCAGAGCACGCGGTACTGCGTGTCGCGGGCGTCGGTCAGGAACATCTGCCCCGGGGCGTGGGTGATGGCGAACGGCGGGCGGGAGGCCGTCACCGCGGCCTGCGGAGTCACACCGCACGCCCAGAACACCGGGATGTCGTCCGGTGCCAGGTCCACCGGGTCGCCGAAGTCGGGGCGGCCGAGGTCCTCGATGCCGAGCGCCGACGGATCACCGCAGTGGACGGGGCCGCCGTGCACGGCCGGGAGCAGGCTGCTCTCCCGGATCGCCGCCGCCAGGTGCTCGGGAGGCACCGGCCGCATGGACACCACCATCGGGCCGCGCAGCCGCCCGGCCGGGTGGCACTGACGGCTCGTCACGTACATCGGGACGTTGCGGCCCTGCTCGACATGGCGGATCGGGACGCCCGCCTCGGCCAGCGCCCACTCGAAGGTGAAGCTGCAGCCGATCAGGAACGACACCAGGTCCTCGCGCCAGTACCCGCGCACGTCCGTCGGCTCGTCCACCAACTCGCCGTCCCGCCACACCCGGTAGCGCGGCAGGTCGGTGCGCAGGTCCGCGCCCTCGGCGAGGGCGCTGGTCCAGGACCCGGCGTCCGTGACCTCGAGCACCGGGCAGGGCTTGGGGTTGCGCTGGCCGAACAGCAGCATCTCGTACGCCCAGTCGGCGGGCAGCGAGATCAGGTTGACCTGGGTGTAGCCGGCCGCGACCCCGGCGGTGGGTCCGCAGAGCCCTTCCCGGAAACGGGCACGGGCGGTTCGCGGGCTCCACGCGTGCGCGTGCTCGTCGATGAGCACCAGGGGGCGGTCGTCGGTCACGGTCGAGGTGAGGTTCTCGGTCGGGTTCACGCCAGTTCCCTCCCGCGCGTCTCCGGCAGGCCCAGGAGCGCCAGCGCCGCGAGGCCGTAACCGATCGCGCCGAAGACCAGCGCACCGCCCACGCCCCAGCTGTCGGCCAGGAAGCCGACCGCGGTGGGGAAGACGGCGCCCACCGCGCGCCCGGTGTTGTACGTGAAGCCCTGTCCGGTGCCGCGCACCGCCGTCGGGTAGAGCTCGCTCAGATAGGAGCCGAAGCCGCTGAAGATGGCCGACATGCAGAACCCGAGCGGGAAACCGAGCACCAGGAGCAGGGTGTTGGCGCCCTGCGGGATGTTCGCGTACGCCAGGATGCAGATCGCCGACAGCAGCGCGAACAGCCAGATGTTGCGCCGGCGGCCCAGCCGGTCGGTGAGATAGCCGCCGGTGAGATAGCCCAGGAAGGCGCCGGAGATGAGGAACGTCAGGTAGCCGCCGGTTCCGACCACCGACAGGCCCCGGTCGGTCTTCAGGTACGTCGGTACCCAGGTGGCCAGCGTGTAGTAGCCGCCCTGCACGCCCGTGGACAGCAGCCCGGCGAAGACCGTGGTGCGCAGCAGACCGGGTTTGAAGATCGCGACGAACGAACCCTTCTGCGCGCTTCTCTCGCGGACCGCGACCGCCTGTGGGGCGTCGTGCACCCGGCGCCGCATCCAGATCACCAGCAGGGCCGGCAGCGCGCCGGTCCAGAACATGATCCGCCAGGCCAGGTCGTCCCCCGCGAACGAGAACACCAGGGTGTACACGACGGCGGCCAGCGCCCAGCCCACGGCCCACGAACTCTGGACCGCCCCCAGGGTGCGGCCCCGGTGCCTCGCGCTCGCGTACTCGGCGACCAGGATCGCGCCGACCGCCCACTCGCCGCCGAAGCCGAGGCCCTGCAGCGCCCGGAACACCAGCAACGTCTCGTAGGTGGGCGCGAATCCGCAGGCCACGGTGAAGACGGCGTATGTGATCACTGTGATCATCAGGGCCCTGACCCGGCCGAACCGGTCCGCCACCACGCCGGCGACGGCGCCACCGACCGCGGAGACCACCAGCGTGACCGTGGTGAAGAGGCCGGTCTGTCCGCTGTCCAGACCGAAATAGGCGGCCAGCGCCACCATGCTCAGCGGCAGCGTGAAGTAGTCGTACGAATCCAGGGCATAGCCGCCGAACGCACCGGCGAACGCACGCCGGCCGCGCGGACCGAGGGCGCGCAGCCAGCCCAACGCGCCATCGTGCTCGGTGAGTTCGGCGCCCGACGCGCCGGTGGACAGGGCTTGCGGTGGAGGGGTCGTGCTCATGGGCACCTCGCAGAGGGAGGACGGAGGGTGCGGAGCTGAGCGGTGCAGTGAGCAGTAAGGTAGAGGATCGTTGAACGATCCTTCAATACCCGCGTTGTTTCGTTCTCCTGTGTGCGATTGAATTCCGGGCATGGCAGAGCAGCTGAGCGGACTGGCCGACGACCGCGCCCTCCTCGGTCGCACCAGTACCGCCGAACGGGTCTCGGACATCCTCAGGAGCCGGATCGCCGAGGGGTTCTTCCCACCCGGCACCCGGCTGTCGGAGGACAGCATCGGCGGCGCCCTCGGGGTCTCCCGCAACACCCTGCGCGAGGCGTTCCGCCTGCTCACCCACGAACGCCTGCTGGTCCACGAACTCAACCGGGGCGTCTTCGTCCGGGTGCTGACCGTCGAGGACGTCGAGGACATCTACCGCACCCGCGGGCTCGTCGAGTGCGCCGTCGTACGCGGCCTCGGCGACCCGCCGTACGACCTGGACGCGCTCGCCCAGGCCGTGGACGAGGGGCGGCGGGCGGCGCGCGAAGGTGACTGGAAAGCGGTGGGTACCGCCAACATCCACTTCCATCGCGAACTGGTGTCCCTGGCCGGCAGCGCCCGCACCGACGAACTGATGCGCAGCGTCTTCGCCGAACTCCGCCTCGCCTTCCACGTCGTGGACGACCCCAGGGCCCTCCACGAGCCGTACCTCACGCGCAACGAACAGATCCTGCGGGCGCTCCAGGCAGGCGAGAGGGCGACGGCGGAGGAACAGCTCGCCGTCTACCTCGCCGACTCACTCGAACGAGTGGTCGAGGTGTACCGGAGAAGGGTCGGCGCGGAGGACGCCCTCTAGGGCCGCGGAGGACGCCCCGCAGGGCACCTCCAGGGCTGCGGAGCAGTGACGACCAGGGGAGGCGCCGCGTGACCGTACTCGTCGTTTGGGGAGTTGTCAGACCCACCACCTAGTCTGTGCACCGTGACTTCGCCTGCATCGACGGACAGCGTTCCGCC
The DNA here is from genome assembly GCF_040630525.1 of Streptomyces sp. NPDC005799. Classification (NCBI taxonomy): domain Bacteria; kingdom Bacillati; phylum Actinomycetota; class Actinomycetes; order Kitasatosporales; family Streptomycetaceae; genus Streptomyces; species Streptomyces sp. NPDC005799. Next base: position 10,538 of record NZ_JBEXXQ010000034.1, on the reverse strand, counting down.
CCAGTTCAGCGCGGGGCCGCGCCCCGCGCCGGGCCCGGCCGCCGACGAGGGACTGGCGCGGCGGCTGCGCGCGCTCGCCTGCACCGCGCCGCTGCACGACCTGGACGCGCGCAAGGCCAACCTGGCGGGCGAGTACTCGGTGTACGGCATGGCGGAGGTCGCGCTCGCCGCCATCGACCTGGTCACTCTCAACATGGACTTCGACACGGGCGCCGACCACGACCAGATCGTCGCCCGGCTCATCCCGCGCATCGCCGCGCAGGCCCCGCAGCGGCCGGTGGCCGAGCACGAGCGCGTGGCCCGCTGGGTCCTGGAGAACCTGATCAACGTCGGCAGCGTCGACCGCGGCTTCCGGGCGGTGTACGGCACCTTCACGACGGACGGCAGCTATGTCCGCCGTGACTACGACTTCAAGCTGATCGAGGAGGTGCCCGGCCCCGGCGGCACGGTCTATCTCCGCACCACGGACGAGGCGGTCAACGTCCTGGTCGGCGCCCTGGACACCGACGTCACCAGCGCCCAGATCGCCGCCGAGGTCAAGCTCGAGGTCCTGATCAACCGGGGGCGACTGGCGGACGCCCAACTCGCCGCCGAACAGGCCCGCTACCGGACCGTGCAGTACTCGGAGACCCTGCGCCGCGCTCTGGACGCGACCCGGCGCAACGTCCGCGCCGTGGACTGGCTCAACTCCGTGCCCGACATGATCGCCGAGGCGCTGGACCACGTGGCCGACCGCTACCGCCACGAGAACGCGATCCTCACCAACATCCGCAAGGCGCGGGACGAGACGGAGGAGGCCGAGCACAAGCGGCGGGCCGCAGAACTCGTCGACATCGTCAAGGACTGCATCCGACGGCACACGCAGTTGCAGTCGCGACTGCTGGAGGCGGGCCCGCTCTTCCGTGCCGAGCAGGACCGGCAGGCGTTCGCGACGCCCATGACGTCCTCCGGGATCGACCTCTACGGCCATCTGGTCGCCCCCGTGCTGCCGTTGCCGCTGGAGCAGGCGGTCCGGGTCACGGACGCCTTCTTCGCGCGCGGAACGGGACTGCGGACACCGGTGTCGGTGCGGGTGGGCGATCTCGTCGACCTACTGCTGACGCCTCCGGTGGAGCGGGAACACCTCGGCGCGGAGATGCCGGAGCCGGATCTGATCGCCACGCCGGACGACAGCCGGTTCAGCGAGGAGCAACTGGCGGCGGCGACCGAGCTGCTGGACCTGTCGGCCGACGCGCCCCGTCGGCTGTCGGGGCTGCTCGCGGAGGCGCGCCGGCGGGACCCGGAACTGCCGTATCTGGTGGCCCTGTTGGCGGTGCACGCGGCCAGTCCGCCGGTCGGAACCGCCTACCGGCAGGGCGAGGAGAAGCTGCTGTTCGCCGTGGACGACGGGACGGAGCTGGACGATCCCGAGTTCGGCGGCGCCGACCTGATCGTGGGGACGGCCCTGCTGGACGCGGCCGGGATGGCGGCGGACCGGACGGAAGCAGCATGAGTGGACGACAGCGCGACAAGGAGCCCGAGCAGTGACCGAGCACATCGAGTGGAGTGACACGGAGGCCCCGGCCCCGTCGGCCCCGAGTGCGGTCACGCCCGCCGACGCCGCCGACGCGGCCCGGCTCGTCGCCTTCGGGCTGCAGCCCAAGCTGCAGCCGGCGCGTGACCAGGAGTACGCGGAACTGCTGCGGCGCTACCGGGAGGACCCGGCGTTCGCGCGGCTCGCGGACGCCGTGGCCGCCGGGCTCGGGCTGGTGGTGCTGGAGGTCTCCCCGCGCGCGGGGATGGCCGTGACGGCCGCCGAGGACTCGGTTTTCGCGGTTCGCATGGGCGACTACGCGCGTCGTACGTCCGCCGACGGCGGGGACCGGTTCCTGCACGGGCTGGCCCATCTCGCCGTCGCCGCCATGGCGTTCCCGCGCCCGGAGGACCTGGCCGACGACGGGTACATCGGGCGCGTGACGGTCAACGGCGTCGACGCCTTCGTACGGCAGGCGTGTCGGCGACTGGAGGAACGCGCCGAGGAACAGGGCGAGAACACCGACCCGGCCACGGACGCGCCCGGCCTGGAGGCCGCGTGGCGGATCTGGGTGAGACGCAGCGCGGCCGGCGCCACCAAGGACGCCCGCAGACTCGCCGGATCCACGACCGGCATCGTCGGCAAGGCGGTGGCCTTCCTCACCGACTCCGGCTTCCTGCAGCGCACCGGCGACGACAACGGCGGCACGTACCGGACCACGGCCCGCTACCAGCTCCAGGTGCGGGACATGGCGGGCAGCGCCGCGATGGCCGAACTGCTGGAGCTGGGCGTGGTCCCGGTGACGGACGGTACCCCCACCCTGCTGCCGCCCCAGGACGGTGAGGACCTGGACCTGGCGGCCGACGCCGGGCTGCCGTTCCACTCCTCCATGCCCTCCTGAACCCCTTGACCTGCCGAAGACCTACGAGAGTCCGCCATGTACGAGCTGTCCCGGATCCGCCTCTACTCCATCGGTCCCGCCGGTGCGCGCTACGCCGACACCGTGCTCGACCTGCGGGGCGTCGGCGAGCCGGTGCCCGACCCCGCGCCCACCCAGGCGGAGTTCTTCGAGCAGGAGCCCGTGGGCCCGCCGCGCCGCCCGGCGCCCGCGGGCGTGCTCTTCCTGGAGAACGGCGGCGGCAAGTCGGTGCTGCTGAAGCTGATCTTCTCGGTGATGCTGCCGGGACACCGCAACACCCTGGGCGGCGCCAGCTCCGGTGTGCTGCGCAAGTTCCTACTCGCGGATGACTGCGGGCACGTCGCCCTGGAGTGGCAGCACACGCTGACCGGCGAGTGCGTCGTCGTCGGCAAGGTCAGCGAGTGGCGCGGGCGCCAGGTCTCCAACGACCCGCGGAAGTTCGCCGAGGCCTGGTACTCCTTCCGGCCCGGACCCGGGCTGTCCCTGGACAACCTGCCGGTCGCCGAGGCCACTTCGGTACGGCCGCCCGTCGAGGGCCAGTCGGGCGCGCAGGGGCGCCGGCGCACCATGAAGGGCTTCCGGGACGCCATCACGGAGGCGGGCAAGGCGTATCCGCACCTGGAGGTGCACTGGGAGGAGATCCACGACCGGTGGATCGAACACCTCGGCGACCTCGGCCTCGACCCCGAACTGTTCCGCTACCAGCGGGAGATGAACGCCGACGAGGGTGAGGCCGCAGGCCTCTTCGCGGTGAAGAAGGACTCCGACTTCACCGACCTGCTGCTGCGCGCCGTCACCGACACCCGGGACACCGACGGACTCGCCGACCTGGTCAGCGGCTTCGGCAACAAGCTGGGCCGCCGCGCCGAGCTGATCGCCGAACGGGACTTCACCGCCGGGTCGGTGGACCTGCTCGGGCGGATCGTCGAGGCCGCCGAAGCCCGTGCACGCGCGCGTGACATCCACGCCGGCGCCGAACGCCGTACCCGTACGCTCGCTCGCCGTCTGTCGGCGCGGAGCGGCCAGGAGCGGGTCCGGGCCGCCGATCTCGCCCAGCGCGTCACGGCTGCCGCGTACGCGGTCACGCACTCCGAGGCGGCCCGGGAGCGCAGTGCGCTGATCGCCGCCGAACTCGCCTTCCGCAACGCCTCCCTGGCGCTGGCCGCCGCCGAGAAGTCCGCCGCCGGACAGAAGCGCGAGCTGGCCGACGCGCGCACCCTGCACTCCGCCTGGCAGGCCGCCGAGGCGGTGCTGCGCCACCGCGCCGCCGCCGACCGCGTCGCGCGCGTGGCCGCCGCGATCCAGGAGGCCGAGCGGGACGCGGCCCCAGCGCTCGCCGCCCGCGCCAAGGCCGCCGTGGACCTCGTACGGGCCCTGCACGCGGCCGCCGAGAGCGCCGAGACCCTCGCCAACGAGGAGGAGGAGCGCTCCGCCGCACTCCAGGAGGCAGGCGAGTCGGCCCACCGTGACGCGACCGCCGCCGCCACGGAGGCGCAGCGGGCCCGCAGCGAGATCGGCCACCTCCGCCAGCGCCTCAGCGAGGTGGAACAGGAGACCACGGAGGCGGTGCGCGCCGGCTGGCTCGACGACAGCGCGCCCGACGCCGACCCGGCCCGTGCCGCCCTCGCGGCCAGCGACGCCGAGAAGAGCGCCGTCGCCGCCTGGGACACAGCCCGTGAGGCGTCCCGCAAGGCCACGGAGCACGCCCGGGAGGCGGCCGCGGCGGAGTCCCGCGCCGAGCTGACGGCCGCCCGCGCGGCGGACGCGGCCACGGCCACCCAGCGCTCCTACGAGGCCGAACTGCGCATCGCCGAGTCGCTGGCCGCCGAGGAGCGGCTGACGGAACTGCTGAGCCTGTCCGGCGGCGGCCGGACGCGCTCCTCCGTCCCGCAGCCCCGCCACGAGACGGACGACGACGAAGCGGCGCTCACTCCCGAGGAGTTGGACCGTTTCGCCGACGAACTGCGCGAACTGCTCGACGACTCCGTGTCCTCCGCCGAACGCCAGCTCTTCGAACTGCGGACCGCGGCGGCCGACGACTCCCGGATCCTCGGCGCGCTCGGCGACGGCGGGCTGCTGCCCCCCGGGCCGGACGTGCTGGCCACCGTCGAGTTCCTCGGCGAGCACGGCATCCCCGCCCTGCCCGGCTGGCGCTACCTCGCCCAGGCCGTGGACCCGGCCGACCACGCACGGGTACTGGCCGCCCGCCCGGAACTGGTCGACGGCGTCATCATCACCGATCCGGCCACCCACGCCCGTGCCCGCGACGCGCTCACCGACGCGGCCCTGCTCCCGCGGTCAGCCGTCGCCGTCGGCACGGCCGCCGCCCTGCTGGCACCGACCCCCGCCCCCGACACCCAGGGCGGTGACGTCTTCCTCGTCCCGCCGAACCCGGCCATGCACGACGAACACGCCGCCGACGAGGAACGGCAGGCCCTGCGGGCCCGGGCGGCCGAGCGGGACGAGGAGATCCGGGCGCTCGCGGCCCGCCTCGGCAAGGACCGTGAGCTGGCGGCACGCCTCGCCTCCTGGCGCACCGGCTGCCCGGCCGGACGGCTGGTCGAACTGGCACAGGCCGCCCACGACGCGCGCACCTTCGCGGAAGAGGCCGAGGCCGAGCTGACCGAGGCACGCACCGTACGGGTCGAGGCCGACGAGACCGCCGCCGAGGCCGCGCAGATCCGGGACGAGCGGCAGGAGGCCGCACAGAAGGCCCGCCGCGCCGCCGACGCCCTCGCCGGGCTCGCCTTCCGGCTGCGGGAGCGCGCCGGCTGGCAGGTGAAGCTGCGCGAACTGGCCGACGAGGGCGCCGAGTCCGAGGCCCGCGCGCAGGCCTGCCTGGAACGCGCCCGCGCCGCTGACGAGGACCGGCGCGCCGCCCAGCGCGCCGCCGACGACGCCCGCCGCACCGCCCGCGCGCTGCGCGCCGAGCGCTCGGAGATCGCCGGCGCCCCCGACGACGTACCCGACGCCGACGCGGACGCGGGCGTTCCCAAGGCGTCCCTGCCCGCCCTGCGCGAGGCCTACCGGGCCGCCTCCCAGCTGTACGAGAAGGTCGGCGTCGGCGCCGACCTGCGGGCCGAACAGGCGCGCGCGGAGAGCGACGAGAGCGCGGCCCGCGCCGAACTGGACCGGCTCAGCAACAAGGTCCGCACCCGCGCGGAGCAGCTGCTGCAGTCACCGGACGGCTCCGACGGGCCGTCCCGGCAGGCCGCCGCCGCCCGCGCCGAGGAGCTGGTGCAGCTCCTGGAGACGCGGATGTCCAGCGCGAGCGAGCAGTTGGGCCGGCTGCGCGGCGAGGCCGAACGGCACGCCCCCGAGGACGGCGAGGCCCACACCGAGCTGCCCGAGGAGCTACAGCCGCGCGACGCCGAGCACGCCCAGGCCCTGCTGCGCACAGCGACCGCCGAACTCGCCTCCCGTACCGAGGCGTTGACCCAGGCCCGGGAGGCCCACGCCGAGCTGCTCGACGCCCATCGCGCGGCCGAGGACGCGGCCGGCGGCTTCGACGAGACGGCCGCGATGCTGCGGGACCTGCTGCGCGAGCACGCCATGGAGGACGACCAGGAGGAACCGGAGCCCTACCCCGGCACCCTGGAAGAGGCCCGCCAGTCGGCCGCCGAGGCCCGGCGATCGCTGCGCGGCTGCGCCGCCGACCTCTCCGCCGCCGAGGCCGCAGTCCGCGAGGCCGGCGACGTCCTCGTCCGGCACGCCAACTCGACGCGATACGAACAGGTCCGCACCCCGGCCCGCCAGCAGATCCGTGAACTGCCCGCCTCCGCACTGCCGGAGCACGCGCAGAAGTGGGCGGACGCCTTCGCACCTCGACTGCGGGTCCTCACCGACGAGTTGGCTCAATTGGAGCGCAACCGCGACTCGATCGTGGACCGGCTGCGCGGGCTGGTCGAGTCGGCGCTGGCGACCCTGCGCTCCGCCCAGCGGCTCTCCCGGCTGCCCGAGGGGCTCGGCGAATGGTCCGGTCAGGAGTTCCTGCGGATCCGCTTCGAGGAACCCGACCAGGCCACCCTGACCGAGCGCCTCGGCGAGGTCATCGACGAGGCGACCCGGGCCGCCGTGAAGAAGAACTCCGACCTGCGCCGCGACGGCATGTCCCTGCTGCTGCGAGGCGTCGGCGCCGCCCTGCAGCCCAAGGGCGTTTCGGTGGAGATCCTCAAGCCGGACGCCGTGCTGCGCGCCGAGCGTGTGCCCGTCGGGCAGATGGGCGACGTCTTCTCGGGCGGCCAGCTGCTCACCGCCGCCATCGCCCTGTACTGCACGATGGCGGCACTGCGCTCCAACGACCGGGGCCGCGACAAGCACCGGCACGCCGGCACGCTGTTCCTCGACAACCCCATCGGCCGCGCCAACGCCACGTATCTGCTGGAGCTCCAGCGCGCGGTGTCCGACGCGCTGGGCGTTCAGCTCCTGTACACCACAGGCCTGTTCGACACCACCGCGCTGGCCGAGTTCCCCCTGGTCATCCGGCTGCGCAACGACGCCGACCTACGGGCCGGGCTGAAGTACATCAGCGTGGAGGAGCATCTGCGGCCGGGACTGCCGAGCGAGGCTCCCGCGGGGGAGGCCGGGCACAGCGAGATCACCGCGACACGGATGTTCAAGCGCCCGGCACCGACGGCGTCTTAGCCGACCAGCGCCGTAGCCGACCGCGTCCCAGCCGCCCCGGCGCCGACGACGCCGTATCGAACCGGCGGTCCTCAGGGGTGCGAGAGCTGTCCGGCGTTGCCGCGTCGGCGTATTCGCGCCTGCGCCCGCTCCGTGGCTTTCGCCTGTCGCCGGGTCCGGCGCTTCTCGCGCCGCAGGGCCCGGGCCGTGCTGCTCGGCGTCGACACCACGCCGTTGCGCTGGTTCCACACCTGCCGGGTCACCCAGACGTCGAGAGCGCTCCAGGTGGCCACCACCGTGCTCACCACAGCGCTGATCACCATGGGGAAGGCCGGCCAGGACCCGGCCATGGTGCACAGGAAGGCCACCATCGCCAGCAGCAGCGTCACGGCGATGATCAGGCCCGCCCGCACCGCCGCCGTACGGACCGGATCAGGCAGCCGACGGCGCTTGGCCGGCTCCTCGACCCACAGGGGCCGATAGCCCCGCTCCGGCTCCTCGTCTCGCTCGACCCTGTTCCTGGCTGCCGGAATGTCGGGATCCGGTGCTTCGGGAACCCGGTCCTCGACCAGGCTCGTCGCCATGCCGTCCCCGGGCGCCTCGCGCCGCTCCGCCGTGCCCATCAACGTGTCACTCCCCACCGCCAGCAGACCGCTCGTCCGCGCCCGACGGCACGGCTCCCCTGTGGTTGCCCGGCTTGCGCTGTTTTACGCCGCCCGGGTGCGGGATGCGGCTCATGTGGCCGATTCCGTCCCCGTTTCCCATCAAGAAGGACGAACGACGTGCCCCGAAGATTCCCGAGAAGCGAAAAATTTCGGCCAACAGACCAAGTGCACCCGGTGGATGAGTTCCCGTCACCGAGCGGGCAAACAGGGACGCAATCTCCCCCAATGGTCGGACAACTCGCCATGTCTCGTCGCCCGCGCGGAAGTTCACCTTCCGGACCGCTCTTCGAGTTACCAGTGTGTCGGTAGTAGGCTCGCGCCGTTTGTTGACGTACATGTGTACCCCCGGCCGGCGGGGGTCGAGCTGGGGGAGGCCATGCGCTTTCGCGGGAAGTCCATCCGCCGGAAGATCGTGGCGCTGCTTCTCGTGCCGCTGGTGTCCCTGACAGCCATCTGGGGCTTCGCCACGGTACTCACGGGCCGCCAGGCGGAGGACCTGTTCAATGTCTCCGACGTGGTCGAGAAGGTCGCGTACCCGATCGAGGACACCGTCCGCGTCGTGCAGCAGGAACGCCGTCAGTCCCTGGTCTACCTCGCCGACCCGCGGGCCTCCGACGGTCTGTCGGACCTCAGGCGCAGCCGGGCCGCCACGGACGAGGCCATCGCCGAGATCCGGCGGAACTCCAAGAACCCCGACGTCCGCGACGCCATGGGCCAAGCGACGAGCGATCGCCTGAGCACCGTGCTGGACACCTTCGACGGTCTCGCCTCGCTGCGCCGCAGCGTCGAGGACGGCACCGTCGACCGCGCACACGCCCTCGACCTCTACAACAGCCTGGTCGACCCGTGCTACGTCCTGCTCGCCAATCTGCACGTCGTCGACAACGTCGAGATGGACAAGCAGTACCGCGCCCTGGTCAACCTCGCGCGCGCCCGCGAGTTGCTCTCCCGCGAGGACGCCCTGCTGGGCTCCTCCCTGATCGTCGGCAAGCTCACCCGTGACGAAGTCCGTGACATCACCGACCTCGTGGCCCAGCGGGGCCTGATGTACGACGTCAACCTCCCGCTGCTGCCCTCGTCCGAACGCGACCGCTACCAGCGCTTCTGGAAGAACGCCACCACCGCCCCGCTGCGTGCGGACGAGCAGGCGGCGATCTCCTCCACCACGGGCAGGCCCGGCGAGGTCACCGCGCAGAGCTGGGACACCGCCGCCGGAAGCGTGCTCGCCAAGCTGGGCACCCTCAACGACCAGGCGAGCGACCGTTATCAGGACCGCGTCCGCCCGGTCGCCGTCGGTGTCATCGCCAAGGCGGCCATCGCCGGCGTCCTCGGTCTGATCGCCCTGCTGCTCTCGCTGTTCCTGTCCGTGCGCGTCGGCCGCACCCTCATCCGCGACCTGCGGCAACTGCGTCTGGAGGCGCACGAGGCGTCCGGCGTCCGGCTGCCCAGCGTGATGCGCCGCCTGTCCGCGGGCGAACAGGTCGACGTGGAGACCGAGGTCCCCCACCTCGAGTACGACAAGAACGAGATCGGCGAGGTCGGCCAGGCCCTCAACACCCTGCAGCGGGCCGCCGTCGAGGCGGCCGTCAAACAGGCCGAACTGCGGGCCGGAGTCTCCGAGGTGTTCGTCAACCTGGCCCGCCGCAGCCAGGTCCTGCTGCACAAGCAGCTCACCCTGCTGGACAGCATGGAGCGGCGTACCGAGGACACCGACGAACTCGCCGACCTCTTCCGGCTCGACCACCTGACCACCCGTATGCGCCGGCACGCCGAGGGACTGGTGATCCTCTCCGGGGCCGCCCCGTCCCGGCAGTGGCGCAAGCCCGTCCAGCTCATGGACGTCGTACGGGCCGCCGTGGCCGAGGTCGAGGACTACGAGCGCATCGAGGTCCGCCGGCTGCCCCGGGTCGCCGTCACCGGCCCGGCCGTCGCCGACCTCACCCACCTCGTGGCCGAACTCCTGGAGAACGCCACGGTGTTCTCCCCGCCGCACACCGCCGTTCAAGTGGTGGGCGAACGGGTCGCCAACGGCTTCACCCTGGAGATCCACGACCGAGGCCTCGGCATGGCGGCCGACGCACTGCTGGACGCCAACCTCCGGCTCGCCGAGACACCCGAGTTCGAGCTGTCCGACACCGACCGGCTCGGCCTGTTCGTGGTCAGCAGGCTCGCCCAGCGGCAGAACGTCCGGGTCTCCCTGCAGCCGTCCCCCTACGGCGGCACCACCGCCGTCGTCTTCATCCCCGACGCCCTGCTCACGGACGACGTGCCCGACACCAACGGCATCGGCTTCCGCCTCGACCGGCCCCACCCGTCCAAGGAGGCCGAGCTGGAGGAGGGCCGCCGGACCGCGCTTCCGCGCGTGCCCGCGCAGCTGCCCGGCCTGCCCGCCTCGCTCCTGGACGGCCCGGTGGAGCTGGAGGCGCCCGTCGACCTCGACGCCGTCGACGACTTCCCGGCGGTGCTGGAGGAGGACGGCGAGGAGGGTGGCCTGTTCCGCCCCCGGCGCTCCATCGCCCGCGTGGAGGACGAGGCCACCGGCCGTCATGGCGAGCACCTCCACGGCGACGACGTCAGCCATGGCCGGGACGGCGCGGACGACCAGCTGGGCGCCCCGGTCTCGCTGCCCCGGCGCGGGGCCCCCAAGCTGGTCAGCTCGCACGGGCGCCCGGTCACCGAGCAGCGGTTCCGCCGCGAGGACGCGCCGGATGAGTCGCCGGAAGCGGCTCGGCGATCCGAGCCCCAGTGCTCGGCCCCCCCCGCGACCCCTCGCCGGGGGGGCGCACCTCTTGCCGCCGACGGCCCCGGCCGGCCCGGC